>JAJRQB010000168.1 GCA_024280485.1 Deltaproteobacteria bacterium | reverse complement strand
GCGTCGATATCTGGATATGGCCGACCTCCATGAGTGGGTTGCAGAACAAAGCTCTTCCACGGAAGAGGCAGTCGTGGCGATCCGCTGAACTTACCGCCAATCAGGCGAGATGGAATTTACAGCAACTTTTGGACTTGATCGCTAAGGGTAGCAGCTGCTCCGATCAATTCATCAAAGTGCTCGACTGCAAGCTGAGAAAAGCCGTCCGTAAAATGTATGAAGAATTGAACCGCATCGTCCATGCCGTTATCTGGAATTTCTACAGCAGCCCAAAGTAATCTTCTAAATGCTATTCTTTGCGCTGTTCCTACCTGCACCTTTTCCTGGTAGCTGTGGTTCAGTACCGAACTATAGGTTCTATGAGCTTCTTTTCTTCCGGTATCTTCGCTGTCCGCGAGGTACGAATGAATGATCTTGTCCGTTTCCTCAGGAAAACGTTCGAGGCACTTTGAGGCCGCTTCCCTAAGATAGTAGAGCACGCTACTATCGCGGCGCTCGCCCGAAAGCAGCATTTGCCTGCGCATCAGCTTGACGAAGATACTTCTAGTATGTCTTGAAAGCAGCTCGTCACTATCCGTCGCGAGTATAATCTCAACAGCAGCCCCTATTTTTTCTGGTTCCGGATCACTTATAAGTGCATCGACCTCCGTAAAAATCTCAACACGCCTTTTCTGGAAGAGTGAGAGAATTGGCCCAGCATCGAGTCTTATTGGCTCACTTCCTCCAAAATGCATTCCGGGTGGTGGTCCTAAAGCCATCGAGACAAATCGACGTAAAACCTTTGTTAGATCGCCTGGGGAGAGCTTTTCAGCGCCCGACAGAACCACGTCGTTAGCCGCTGACGATTCCTCATAACTGCTCACCAATCTCACCGCCACCGAGAGCTTTTCTTCTGATTCTAACGGTGCCCTGAGCAACGCCTTTGCGGCAGGTGTAGAATACGGCAAGTGCTCGTGTAGCACTGCTGGCAAGAGATGTTCGATCACCTTTCTGGTAAATGTCTCTGGTGCAAGGTTTGCAAGTTGCTCCAGACGTGGATCGTCACTTGCTATGTCTTCATGATCAAGTTCATCCAGCAGATCGAGAACGAAGGTTTCTTCCAGAGAGATTTCGTCGCGAAGTTTCTCCCTTTCTTGCCGCCTGTCGACCAGCCTCTGTTTTCTCTCCCTTTCTTCTTCTTCGCGCACCCTCTTTCGCTTTTCGGCAGCTTTTTCCCGTGGATCGACAAAATCCATAATATTGGGAAATCCTACGGGAACCCGTTCTTCACAGCCCTTGCAGTTGCTCTGGTAGAAGTCATAAGCTGCATCTTCCAGCAACCAACAAAACATCGAGTGTTTCTTGGAGAATTTGCACTGGACGCCCATGTGCCCGATTGGGAGATTTGTCTCCGCTTCGATCATTCCTCGGCCAGGCGACCTTACGAGCTCGGCATGGAAACACCAATTGCTTAGAAGCTTTGTTACTTGGAGATTGCGCTGGCCTGCTTCTATTGCGTTTTTATAACTGTCTTCAAAATCGTCCATCTTGACTACCCCTCAAGCGTAGTTTCAGAAATGCCCACAGGTAATGCGTATTAGGGGGACCGGGCAACAGTGGGAGTTCTTCGATTGGTGCAGCTTTGCTATAGGCTACTTTCATGATCATGTACTCCCCTCCAAAGGAATAACTGATTAAGAATATTATCAGATTTATCTCAAATAAGTTACAAAGTCAAAGTGACGATTGTTTCGGCCAATGGCGGTGTAGGATGTCCGAGAAATCACGACCAGTAAGGCAAAAACGGCTCAACCTGTATTCAACGGGTTGAGCCGTTTTATATGTTGTGTTGCATTGATGTCCTGCTTCATAAGAACTTAATGCACACCCATTATCAGGAGACCATCTCAAAACTCTAACCTCTGAGGCGTGCGCATGAGCGACGTATCTGCGCCCTCATCTCTACTCCTTAACCTGATGTGGAGATAAGTTGCGTGGTATGCGTGGGTTATCTTCACTGTTTGTAGAAACAGATACAAGAAAAGCCCCTAGTCTCCCTAGAGTAAGGGGCTGGGCGAGATTGTCAGATAAATTCCCCACTTTTGGTGAACGGCTTAAACCTCAGAGAGAGGTTGGGGATTTTTTGTTGGGTGAGCTGTTTATTCAGGGGAAATTTCCAACTAACTCTGAATGAGGACAGAAATTTTCAGAGGTGATATCCCTAAAGAAAAATTGTCCCAATGAGCGGCATGATAAGGAAGGCGAGCAGTGTCTGAAAGGTGATGATTGAAGCCATCGCTTCGGTATCACCACCTAATTGTCGCGCCAGAATATATGCTGAAGGAGCCGTGGGTGTCATGAAGGCAATAGTCAAAACTCCGGCTGCTATTCCAGAGAGACCGGTAATGGAAATGAGCAGTGCCACAATCAGCGGTTTTAGCCCAAACTGGGCGAGAGAAGAAAAAACAATGGGGCTGAGATGTCCTCGCATCACTTCCGGTTTCAGGGCGGCACCGACTGCCAGCAGTCCGAAAGGCAAGGCTGCGCGGCCGATGATCTCCAGAATGTCCCCTGCGATAGAAGGGACACCGATGCCACTGATGCTCAAAAACCAGCCGATCGCACAACCTATAATCAGTGGGTTGCCGATGATTTCACGAATGAAAGAGAGAACTCCATTGAACGTTGCTTTGCCCCAGACGACGAACACCGAGATGCAGAGCAGATTTATCAGAACGATCATAAATCCGGCCGCAACAGAGGCCATTGCCAGCCCTTCTGCACCAAACAGACTATGCGCGACAGCAAGGGTAATGTAGGTGTTAAACCGGATTCCACCCTGAAAAATTGAGGTGAATGTCGCATCATTGATACTACGAAAACGCTGTAGCAACAGCAGTACGGTCGTTGTCAGTAGCAACGTTCCTGTAACAACGACAAGCATCGAAGGCCAGGGTGTTCCTGCAAGGGTTTGTTTCCCCAGGGTGTGAATCAGCAGTGCCGGAAACAGGATGAAGTAGGTCAGCCTCTCGATCCCCGACCAGGTTTCATCAGACAAAAAACGAGCTCTCTTCAGCAGGTATCCAAGCACAATAAGCACCAGAATCGGGAGAAGGGCCGAGGTGAAAGAATTCATAGGAACCGTTTCAATCGAAAAGGGGATAACGTCAATTTGATTGGATCAAGATTGTAACTTTATCTTAGAGCTGTTTGTCACAGCTAAATAAACTCGGAAGAGAGCGGAGCCTGAAATATAAAGAGTTATCTTTTTATGTGATCAAACAGATGTTGTCCCGCCGTTTCTGCTTTTTCCATAAGGCGATGATCCGCCTTAATACTTCCAGCCTCGAAGAAGCCCAGGCCCTTTACAGTTTCGACAACATCAAGACCAATGTCTTTAGAAAAATCCGTCAGCAATGACAGAGTATTCCCCATCGCGGATTCTTCAAATTGTTCACAAACGGCCGCTGTGACGCAGGCTTTTTTAGACCCCTGATATTTCGAAATCCATTCCTTTCGAGTGACGGGGAACTGAATGAGACTGTAGCAGCGATCAATGAAACGTTTCATGTCGGATGTGACAGAATACCAGTAGGTTGGTGACGCGAAAACTATTCCGTCTGCTTCATCAAGCTTTTTAACGATCTGGGCGAAGTCGTCCTTGATAACACATACCCAAGAGTTGCGACATCCTTCACATCCAGTACAAGCGCCAATAGTGAAATCACCGAGAAAAATTGATTCGGTTTGCGCTCCTCCCCTTTGAAAAGGAGTCAATATCGACTGAATAAGGGATTCGGTATTTCCAGCTTTTCTTCGACTCCCGTTTATCGATAAAATCTTCAAAGTTTCTTTCCTCTATAGAAAACCGCATATTTCAGCCACTCGTCAGGATACAGCAAATGACGGGTAACGTAAAATCGACACTGTCTCCGATAAGGTTTTTTTGTAAAGCGCACTTATCTAAAAAACTCAGATGGCAAGAATCAAGCTCGGCTGATTAGTGTTGTAATGCAATGAGAATAATGGTCCCCATTTAATTCCTATCCCTTTCACATTATTTCTCATTCGGCTAAGATATCGTCTCTTCTAGCAGCCTGTCGGTCCGGCAAGTCCGACAGGCTGCTAGTGCCAGAAAGACTTCTATCTTATGAGGTGAGATGTGCACGGCTGGACCGGTAAAATTCTGAAGGTCAATCTGACCGACAAAACCACTGAAGAACTGCGTCTCCCACCAGATGTCTACCTGCGTAATATCGGTGGCAAAGGGTTGTCCGGCGAGTTGTTGTTGGAACATTTTCGCCATAGTTGGGATGACCCGCAGATGCCGCTGGCGTTTATGACCGGGCCACTCAACAATACCTCATCACCTACCTCCGGTCGGATGACCGTGATGTCCCGCTCGCCGCTGACCGGGGCGGTCTGCGATGCTTCAGTGGGCGGGAAAATGGGGACGGTTCTCAAACGCGCTGGTTACGATGGCATTGTCATGACCGGTAAGAGTCTTGACTGGTGCGGTCTGAGCATCAGTGAAACAGGAGTTTCCTTCGGGAATGCTGCGCATCTGACCGGCTTGCCGATCTCTGAGATCCATACGCAATTAGCAGCCGATCCCGTCATGAAAAATGGCGCGCATGCCATGATCGGTCCGGCTGCGGAAAACGGCGTGCGTTATGCCGCTATCGTGTTCGATGGCCATTATTTTGCCGGCCGCGGTGGTTTAGGTCTGGTGATGGCAGAGAAAAAGCTGAAGTTTATTTCGGTTAACGGCAGCCTGAAAACCGAAGTGTTTGATCGTGATGAGTTGAAGGCCGCACAGGAGGAGATCTTCCGGCTGGTGTCAGCATCTCCGATGCTCACCGGCGATCTGGGAATCACCAACTACGGTACCGGAGCCCTCTACGATCTGATGCACAGTCGGCGGATGATGCCGACCAATAATTTTCGACAGACCTATTTTGAGCATTCGCCGTCGATGAATGCTTATGCTTACAAAAAACAGTACGACACCAGGAAATTCGGCTGTGCCGGTTGCCATATCCTGTGTAAAAAGGTTGGTGCCAAAGGGGAGATCATCCCCGAGTTTGAGACCATGTCACATTTCAGCGCTCTGGTCGGCAACAGCGATCTGGATGTGGTTGTAGAGGCGAATCGAATCTGCAACGAAGCGGGAATGGATACGATCTCTGCCGGGGTCACGCTTGCGACCTACGCGGAAATTACTGACCAGACGCTCTCTACAGAAAATTTCCTGCAACTGCTCGAAAATATAGCTTCCGGTCAGGGAGAGGGCGTTGCGCTTGGGCAAGGGGCTTTGCGCTTTGCCACAGAATCAGGTCAACCGCAAGTCGCGATGGTCTCAAAAGGGATGGAGTTCCCCGCCTATGATCCACGCGGTGCTCAGGGGATGGCGTTGGCCTATGCCACCTCAACTCGTGGTGGTTGTCACTTGCGGGCCTATCCAATCGCCCATGAAATACTACGTAAGCCGGTTGCAACGGATCGGTTTTCGTTGAGTGGTAAGGCACGGATTATCAAGATCAGTGAAGACATGAATGCGGTGGTCGACTCATTGACGGCCTGCAAGTTTCTGTTCTTTGCCGCCTCGTTGGAAGAGTACGCCCGGGCGCTGAATGCGGTGACCGGCATGCAGACCTCCGCCCAGGAATTACTCAAACTTGGCGAGCGGATCTACTACCGTGAGCGGATCATGAACGCGCGGAACGGTTTTGCTGTAAATGACGATGATATTCCGGCGCGCTTTTTTGAAGAGAGCGGCAGCAGCAGCGAGACGATCCTGATTGCGCCGCTCAAGCGGAGTGAGTTTCTGGAGGAACGCGCGGCCTATTATCGCATCCGTGGACTTGATGAACAGGGTTTGCCGACCGCTGAGAAATGTGCTGAGCTGGGGCTGTCATGTTGAAACTGCTGATCAAGTATGAGCAGAAGCTGGTTGAGCACGGATTGTGTGCTTCCGGCACTCCACTGGTCGGCGGGGTTAATGACGTAGTGATCTGGAACCGCGAAGATCCCTTGAGCGAAGAGTTGGAAAAGATCATCGCCGGTCTGAACATCAACAGCCTGATCTTTGCCCGTCCGGTGGAGCCGTTTTTCAGTATCCTGAATTATCTCGCTCGTCACAGTGATACCGAGTTTGTCCCTGAAGATACCGAGACCCGTACTTTTCTTCATTCAATCCCGGTGGCGCGATCATTGACTGCGACAGAAATCATTCCATTGTTGCAGAAGCGCAAAGGTTGTGTCGTTGCGGGGCATGGCATCATCAGCTTCGGGACTGTCAGCCCGGAGCAGGCCTTTGTCGTCTTCAGTTCGATTATCTTCTCCGCGTTTGTAAAGTTCTTTGTGGATCATGCCTATGCCCAGCAGGTCGGAGCGCCGGATCCAGAGGCAAAAAAGATGTTGCCTGAGGTGCTGGCCGCCTATGATCAGTTTTTGCCGGGCCATGCTGAGGCAGAGCTGGTCACGGGGGATTTTTCGAACCCTGGCGATATTGTCCGGGCGATGATTCAGGCCGGGCAGGCAACGGTGAATGCGCGGATGGTCGATTCATTCTTCGGCAACATTTCATACTTTGCCAATGACACAGTTTATATCAGTCAGACCGGTTCCTCAATGGATGAACTTGAAAGCTGTATCGATGCTTGCCCCCTTGATGATTCGGCCTGTACCGGCATCACCGCGTCGAGCGAACTGCTGGCACATCGGGATATCTATCTGGGCGGAAGCAACCGGGCAATCCTCCATGGCCATCCGAAATTCAGTGTCATCATGTCGATGCTCTGTTTTGAAAAAGACTGTAAGAACCGTGGGAAATGTCATATCAAATGTGATAAGCCGCGCTTTGTCGATGATATTCCGGTGATCCCCGGCGAGGTCGGTTCCGGACCGCGAGGGCTCAGCAATACTCTTCCCCCCGCAGTTCAGGGACGACGTGGCGCCATCGTATATGGGCACGGGGTCTTTACCGTCGGCCAAAAAGACTTCAGGGATGCTTATGCAAGTCTCGCAGAGATTGAAGCCCTGTGTCGGAATTTCTACCTGAAGATTATCTCTGCATCTAACTGAAATCTCATCTTAATGTTGATATTCGAGAAGGCGAGTGTAATGGGTTTTTAGTTGACTCGTAATCTGGTATTGATGTACTTCTTTACTGTAAATTCAATTCGATTTCTTTAGTGCCCATAGTAAACAGAAAAGTTTTCAGAAAATCCGCGCGTATTTTTGGATCGTATACTGCACATTAATTATCCGAATAAGGCAGGGATATCCGATGATAGCTCGAAAAGTACTGGTTCCCCTCGATAGCTCGCCAATCTCAATCCAGACCATAAAAAAACTGATCGCCTTTAAGGAGAACCTCTCTCTTCCTCTGACCCTGCTTCATATTCTGGATCTTGGCCGACTCTCCACTCGTGGTTTTCCTGAAGTCTCTTACCGCCAGTTTGAAGAACGGGCCAGAGGCGAGGCCCGGAAATTCCTTGAAGAGCAGCAGCAACTCTTTGCGGATGCGGGGATAAAAACGGAGACTCGTTTAGAGGAGGGGCCTGTCCGCGAAGCCATCTGTACTTTGGCCGACAGTGGAGAATTCAATCTGCTTGTGGTTGGCAAAAATAATGACGGTGACCTGCGAAAGCTTCTGTTCGGGCAGGTTGCCGATTACATTATTCACCATACGAAATGCCCGGTTCTGATTGTTTAAAGTCATTCGATTGAAGGCGCTATGAGTGAAAAAAATCTGCTAAAGGGTGGAGAGTTTCTTCTGAGCGCTGTGGGTGGGGCTTCTCTGTTTACGCCGGAAGATTTCTCTTCGGAGCAGCGCCAGATTGCTGAAACCACTGAAAGCTTTGTCAACAATGAGATATTTCCTGACCTGGAGTTGATCGAGGAACAGGACTTTACACTCATGCTTAAAAAGCTGCGCAGTTGCGCTGACCTGGGCCTGTTTCTGGTTGACATTCCAGAGGACTGCGGCGGACTGGAGCTCGATAAGGTGACCAGTATGCTGGTTGCGGAAAAGATCGGACCGACCGGCTCTTTTGCCATCACTTCCAGCGGCCAGACTGGGATCGGCTCCCTGCCATTGGTCTATTACGGTACCGCGGAGCAGAAGCACAAGTATCTTGAAAAACTCACCAGTGGCGAATGGATTGGTGCCTATTGTTTGACCGAACCGGATTGCGGCAGTGATCCCTTAAGCGCCAGAACCACAGCAACCCTTTCAGCAGATGGGTCCAGTTATCTGCTCAACGGCGTCAAGCAGTTCATCACCAACGCCGCCTTTGCCGATCTGTTTACTGTCTTTGCCAAGGTCGACGGCCAGCACTTTTCAGCCTTTCTGGTTGAACGGAGCATGGCTGGTCTCTCGGTTGGCAACGAAGAGAAAAAGATGGGGCTCAAGGGGACCTCGACCGCCCAGGTGATTCTGGAGAATGTTAGTGTTCCCAGTGAGAATCTGCTCGGTGAAGTCGGCAAAGGGCATAAGATTGCGTGCAATGTCCTCAATATCGGCCGTCTGAAACTCTCTGCAACGGTTGTTGGTGCGGCCAAGGCTGCTTTAGCCGAAGCGGCAACCTACGCCGACGAGCGTAAGCAGTTTGGGCAAACCCTGGCAAGTTTCGGGGCCATCCGCGAAAAATTGGCTGATATGACGGGGAATCTGTTTGCCGCCGAATCGCTCCTCTATCGGATCGCCGGGATGCTGGATGCGCGAATCGCGACCCTCGACCGGAACAGTTCAAATTACTACGAGCAGTATCAGGGTGCGATCGAGGAATATGCCGGAGAGTGCGCTATCGCCAAGGTTTTCTGTAGTAACACCCTGGCCATGGTGGCTGATGAAGCGCTGCAGATCCATGGGGGCTACGGTTACATCAAAGAGTATCCGGTAGAGCGCTATTATCGGGATGAAAGGGTTAACCGGATCTTCGAGGGGACCAATGAAATCAATCGGCTGTTGATCCCGACCCTGCTGTTGCGGCGCACCGACAAAGGGATTCTCGATCTTTTCGGGGATGGCACTGCTCAGGATGATATGTCGACGGACGACTGCGATGAGCCGGGTGAGGGCGTCTTGTTTGGTGACGAATACAGTCTGCTGGCCCGACAAAAAAAACTGTTTCTACTGCTCTTTAAGTCTTTGTCTGAGCGGCGCTCTGAACAGGAGATTCTACTTGCCCTGGGAGATATGGCGATCGCCATTTTTGCCTTGGAATCAAGCCTCCTGCGCGGCACAAAGTCCAGCCTTACTGCAACAGCACTGAAAAAATCATTGTTTCAATCCGTTGGCCGAGTGGCCGCATTTGAGCTCTCCGCTCGCTTTCAACAGTCTGCCAGTCGCGCCGCCGCTTACGGAATTGATGGCGAAGAGCTCAGGACAGTCCAGAGAATGTTGGCCGAAATCAGCGCCTACCCGGTTATCGATCTGCTTGAGGCCAAGCGACAGCTCGCTGTGGCTGCAGGCGAAGCTGGGGGTTATCCATTTTGAGTTAAGTGTCATTTTTGTTTGTTGTCAGGAGTTAAATCATGAGCCTCGCCGAATTCGCCGCACTCGATTTTGCCCCACCCCTTGTTTCAATCGAAGGTTCACCTGAAACCGGTTTTATTTTCAGCTCAGCACTCCCCCTGCAACCTTACCGCGAAAACCTTGGCCAGATGTTACGTCACTGGGCCGAGCAAACCCCTGAGCAGATCTTTCTCGCTGAACGCCAGACTGACGGTGATTGGCGTCGACTGAATTATACCGAGGTTAACCGGCAGGCAAACGCCATTGCCCAGGCCTTACTGACGCGTCGGCTTGGACCTTACCGGCCGGTGATGATCCTCTCCGGTAACTCTGTCGATCATGCCCTCTTGGTGCTTGGCTGTTTTATCGCCGGTGTGCCGGTGGTCCCGGTCTCGGTTCCCTATTCATTGATGAGTAAGGATTATCTCAAGCTGCGCTTCATCTTCGAAGAGGTCTGCCCGGGGCTGATCTTTGTTGCCGATAGCGATCTGTTTGCCGCGCCTCTCGCCAGTCTCGATCTCGCCGGGGTTGAGGTTCTGGTCGGCCGTGGTGAGTTGCCAGAGCTTCCGACCACCCCTTTTTCCGAGCTGCTCAATACACCAGTGACCGCTGAGGTCGACCTTGCGCTGTCACATGTCGGGGCGAAAACCGTCGCCAAAATCCTTTATACCTCAGGCTCGACCGGGCAACCCAAGGGGGTGATCAACACCCACGGAATGCTCTGTGCTAACCAGCAGATGCTCGCTCAGATCTGGCCCTTTACCGATCAGACGCCGCCAGTGCTGGTCGATTGGCTGCCCTGGAACCATACTTTCGGTGGCAACCACAATTTCAACCTGGTGCTCAATCAGGGCGGGACCCTCTATATCGATGCGGGGAAACCGGCACCGGGGCTGGTGGAACAGACCGTCAAAAACCTGGCCGAGATCTCACCGACTATCTATTTCAACGTGCCGGTCGGCTATGCCATGTTGTTGCCGTACCTTGAGCAGGATGAAGCTCTGCGCAACAATTTCTTCAAGAATCTGCAGCTGATCTTCTATGCCGGCGCAGCCTTACCGCAAGATCTGTGGGAGCGCCTGGAGAAGGTTGCCATCCAGGCCACCGGCAAGAAGGTGATCATGACCTCTTCCTGGGGCTCGACCGAAACCTCGCCTCTGGCTACCGCCGCACATTTCCCTCTCGAAAAAGCCGGCGTTATCGGCATCCCCTGTCCGGGTGTCTCTCTAAAGATGCTGCCGAATGGTGACAACTACGAACTGCGCGTCAAGGGCCCCAACGTGACTCCGGGCTATTTCCGCCGTCCTGATCTGACTGCCGCTGCATTCGACGCAGATGGTTATTACCTGATCGGCGATGCCGGTCGTTTTGTCGATCCCGATGATCCGAGTAAGGGGATCTCCTTTGATGGCCGGGTGGCCGAAGACTTCAAGTTGACCAGCGGCACCTGGGTACGGGTCGGCCTGTTGCGCGTGGCAGTGTTGGCCGCCGCCGCGCCGATCCTGCAATTCGCACTGGTGACCGGTCATGACCGGGAATATGTCGGAATCCTCGCTTGGCCGAACCTGGCGGCTTGTAAAAGTCTCTGCAAGGAGCTTGCAGAGGATGTGTCCGTCGAGACCCTTCTGCAACAGCCTGAGATTGAAGCTTGTCTGCGCCGAACCCTGACCCAATTCAACGCCGAGCAGTTGGGCTCATCAACTCGCATTTCAAGAATTATGTTGATGGCTGAACCGCCGGACAGCGACGCCAACGAGATCACCGATAAAGGCTACATCAATCAGCGGGCCGCACTGCAGCGGCGGCATGCTCTGGTCGAGCAGCTCTATGCCGAGCCGCCCGCTGCTGGTGTGATTGTGCTCTGATTTTGGCCTGCTCTGACTTCACGCAGACCCTTGCGGTGGCTCCAACATGCTACGCGTTACCAGCACGATACCATTCGTTGAGATTCGAAAGCCGTTTGCCCTGTCTTGTTCGGCATCGAAGCCGATAACAGACCCTTCGGGGATGTTACAACCACGGTCGATGATGGCCCGCCTGATTTTGCAATGCCGGTTGATGACAACCCCCGGCAATATGACTGTGTCCTCAATGCTTGAGAAGGAATGGATCCTGACGCTTGAAAACAGGAGGGTTTTTTTAAGCTGTGAGCCAGAGATGATACAGCCTCCTGAAACCATCGAATCTACGGCCATCCCCCGCCGTCCGTCGCTATCAAAGACAAACTTTGCTGGCGGCACCTGTTTCTGATAGGTCCATATTGGCCAGTCGGGATCGTACAGATTAAGTTCTGGCTTCGGAGAGATCAGCTCCATATTGGCTTCCCAGAATGCATCCAGCGTACCCACATCACGCCAGTAGGCCAACTCGTTGGTTTCTGTATTTT
Source organism: Deltaproteobacteria bacterium (assembly GCA_024280485.1). GTDB lineage: Bacteria > Desulfobacterota > Desulfuromonadia > Desulfuromonadales > Geopsychrobacteraceae > Geopsychrobacter. The sequence continues at coordinate 15,077 of JAJRQB010000168.1, read as the reverse complement.
GAAACGGGAAGGCATAGACTTTGTGATCCTTAAGCATGGCCGGGATAATGTTTTTACCAAAATCGTGCTCAGAGTCGGGGTTCTTCCCATCCCTTTCCAGAAGTTTTAAAAGGATATCGGTGTTGAAAATATAGTTGCCCATAGATGCCAGCGTGACACCCGGTTTACCGGGAATGGAAGTTGGGTCCTCAGGTTTTTCGTCAAACCGGAGAATACGGTTATCCTCATCGACGGTCATAACTCCGAATGCGCCTGCAGCCTCTTCGACCGGTACTTCAAGACAAGAGACGGTCATGTCGGCGCCACTTTCGACGTGAGACAGCAACATCGGACGATAGTCCATCGTATAGATATGATCACCGGAAAGGATCAATATAAACTTCGGTTTTGCCGAACGGAGAATATCCAGGTTCTGATAGACCGCATCTGCGGTTCCCTGATACCAATCCTCGGAGAATTGTTGAGAGGCTGGCAGTATCTCAACGTACTCTTCATGTTCCTTTTTGAAATGACTCCAGCCACGCACCAGGTGCCGAATCAGCGAGTGCGCTTTGTATTGAGTCAATACTCCTATCCGGCGAATACCCGAGTTAACGCAATTGGATAGCGGAAAATCTATAATCCGGTACTTTCCACCAAAGTAAACAGCGGGCTTGGCTCTAAATTCGGTCAATTCATGGAGCCTGGAACCCCGGCCGCCAGCCAAGATCAGCGCGAAGGTATCCTTGGTCAGATGGCTCACATAACGATAAACAACTCTGCTGCTTGGGTTGTCAGACACAAAAAATCTCCGTAGGTAAAATGGCAATTCTTTTGATCAGACAATTATACCCTCCATTTTTTAAGAATGAAGAAACTAAGACGGTATTTAAGTATTTGGCCGCGAAAATTTATTTTAAATCCGTTTCAGGCTCTGACCGATATTGCTGAATAAAAAAATCCAGCCGACTTCGGAGAGGTTCGTTTCGCTGGGAACTCAGGCCAACTTTGCCAGCAGTGCAATGGCCGCTTTGTGCGGGAAGATGTTATTTGAGAAAGATAATGCGTTTCAGGGCTTGCTGAAGAATGTGGATATGTAAAGAACGTCCCCTCAGGTGTCGTGGACGTTAGAAGCTCCGGCCATTGATCCTGAACAAAGTGAGAAACTGATCCAAGCAGAACCTTTAAAAGTCAATTCCAGCTTTGACAAATCGCGCAGCAATGATAGAATTCTCTAATGTTCTGTTGACCTTCGTATCGAGTTCGATTGTCCTTAAGCCAGGGGGCCATTTAATGGAACCGCGTGTTTCAAGCATCCTGAGTGATAAAAACCTAAAAAGGCTATTCCGCCTGGTCATGGTTGTGTGGATTGCGGGCATAGGGTTATCTTTCGCTTTAAACTGGCAGCAGACAGAAAACAACATGGTTGAAATGGCCACCGTTGAAGCAAGATCAACTTTCAATAAGGACCTGCTCCACCGTCGCTGGGCTACTATGCATGGTGGTGTTTATGTGCCAACGACTGAAACAACTCCCCCCAATCCCTACTTGTCTCATCTGCCGCACCGCGATGTGGTGACCACCGCCGGTCAAAAACTTACCCTGGTTAATCCGGCCTATATGACCCGCCAGGTTCACGAATTAGGACAGGGGCAATACGGCGTGCGCGGCCATATCACCAGTCTGAACCCCCTGCGGCCCCAAAACTATCCAGATCCCTGGGAAGAAAGGGCCCTTCGCTCCCTTGAGACCGGTATTGAGGAGACCAGTTCGTTGGAAATAATCGACGACCAACTCTTTATGCGGTTTATGCGACCCATGATCACCGAACAAGGATGCCTGAAATGCCATGAACATCAGGGCTACAAGGTGGGAGACATCCGTGGAGGAATCAGTGTCTCTGTCCCTTATGCTCCCTACCAGGAAATTGCCAGACAACACGAAATACTCCTGTCAAGCGGCCATGCCCTGATTGGGGTCTTGGGAATAGTCGGCATTTTGTTCGGGGGACGCTTTATCTTAAGCTCCCAGTCCGCATTGCATGAGAGCGAAAAAAGACACCGAATGGCTATTCGCGCAGCAAAGGATGGCATTTGGGAATGGGATATTTTGACCAATCAGGAATATTTTTCTCCCCAGTGGTGCGAGATTATTGGTTATGCGTATGATGACCCGGAATTTCCACATACTTTCGATTCATGGTCCGGAAGAATTCATTCCGCTGACCACGAGCGCGTCATGGGAGCATTGACAGATCACCTGGAAAAAGGGGGGGAATATGCGGTTGAATACCGGCATCGGCATAAATCTGGCGAGTATCGCTGGCAGAGATCGGTAGGGGACACGGAGCGTGATAAAAACGGCCAGCCGATCAGGATGTATGGCTCCATCTCTGACATCAGTGAACGCAAACATGCTGAGGAAGAGTTGCGAGGTGAACAATCTAGGTTGGCCGAAATTATCCGCGGCACCAACGTTGGCACCTGGGAATGGAATGTACAGACCGGCGAGGTCAACTTTAACCAGCGCTGGGCAGAAATTATTGGTTATACACTGGAGGAGCTCGAGCCCCTGTCTATCGAAACCTGGATGCAATATGTACATCCGGATGATTTGACAGTAAGCGGTGCACTGCTTGAGAAACATTTCAATGGCGAGCTGGCACATTACGAAACAGAATGCCGGATGAAACATAAAGACGATCGCTGGATCTGGATCATGGACCGTGGCAAGGTGTCGTCGTGGACAGCTGAGGGGAAACCTTTGTTGATGTTTGGCACCCGCACCGATATCAGCGCACGCAAACTTGCCGAGCAAGAGCACCAAAGGTTGAAAATCTCAACAGCATCGGCACCCTGGCCGGTGGCATCGCCCACGACTTCAACAACATTCTGGCCGGGCTGTATGGCAACGTCTCTTTGGCCAAAGCCAAGCTGAGCAAGGACCTGCCTGACCACCCGGGCTTTCGCTACCTGGAAGCGGCCGAGAAATCGATGGACCGTGCCACCGGCCTGACCAACCAGTTGCTCACCTTTTCAAAGGGCGGCGTACCGGCCAAAGAAACCTTGAGCTTGAGCCGTCTGATCGGCGAGGCGGTGCCGTTTAATCTGGCTGGTAGCAACGTCAAGCCGCTTATATCCAAACCCGACAATCTGTGGCTGGCGTCGGTCGATCAAGGGCAAATTCAGCAGGTATTCAGCAACTTGACCATCAATGCCAAACAGGCCATGCCCGTCGGCGGAGAGTTGCAGATCACTCTCGAAAATACCGAAATTCAGGACAACCACCTGCCGGACCTTGTCGGAGGAAGATACATCAAAATTACGTTGGCCGATAACGGTACCGGCATCAAACCCGAGCACCTTGAACGTATCTTCGATCCATATTTCACCACCAAAGAAGCCGGGAACGGTCTCGGTCTGGCCACGGTCTATTCAATCATCAAGAAACATGTCGGCCATATCAGCGTCGCTTCACAGTCGGGCCAAGGGACCATTTTTACCCTCTACCTGCCCGCAGCCGAAGTTCAGGAACTGCCAGTTCAATCTGCCGCCAGTGTCCCCGCGTCCAGTCATCATACCGCGCGGATTCTTGTCATGGATGATGAGGAAATGATCTGTAGTGTGGTCAACGACCTGCTGGAAGATGCCGGATATACGGTTGAAACCGTAACTGATGGCAGGCTAGCGCTCGACCGCTATCGCCAGACATTAGAGACTGGCATCCCGTTTGATCTGGTCATCCTGGATTTAACCATCCCCGGCGGCATAGGTGGCAAAGAAGTCGTAACGCAGATCCTGACCCTCGATCCTCAAGCCAAGGTCATTGTTTCCAGTGGTTATGCTGATGATCCGGTTATCGCGAATTATGCCGATTTTGGATTCAAGGGCGTTGCTGCAAAGCCCTACGAACTTAGTACTTTGGAGAAAATCGTGGACAAGGTTTTAATGGGGGAACCCGTTTGATGGTTTTCGCTGTCTGCAGGTTGAGTGGTGTGACGGTCAGAAATATGACCATTTGAAGTACAATATGAGCCCCAGTTCCTTTATGCAGACCCGGCCAACCCCGTTTTCGAGGTTGGCCGTTTTGGCCTCTGGGCGATCCTGTTTATAGCTCAAGCAAGCTTTGCCAGCAGCGCCCTGGCTGCTGGTTCCGATGACGCTGGGTTCTGGCCGGTGATCAGCAGGCCATCGATTGCAACATGGGGGTGCCAGTCTGCTTGTTTTGTATATTCGCCGCCATTCTGTTTGAGCATATCCTCGACCAAGAAAGGCACGACCTCTGTCAGACCGACGGCTTCCTCCTCGCTGTTGGTGAAGCCGGTGACGGTTTTGCCCTTTACTACGGAAACGTTTTCCGAGGTCTTGGGGTGACGCAGTACGGCGGGGGCGTGGCAGACCGCAGCGACCGGTTTTCCTGCGGTCAGTAACGCTTCGATCAGGCTAATCGATGCGGGATCTTCAGCGAGATCCCAGAGTGGACCGTGTCCACCGGGATAAAATACGCCATCAAAATCGGTTGCAGAAACTTCGGCCAGCTTGAGGGTGTTGGCCAGAACTTTTCGGGCGGCACTGTCGGTCTTGAAGCGCTGCGTGGCTTCCGTCTGGAAATCAGCGAGCTCGCTCTTGGGGTCGAGGGGCGGTTGACCACCGAGGGGGGAAGCGAGAGTGATTTTTGCCTCTGCATCTTTGAAAACATAGTAGGGAGCAGCAAATTCTTCCAGCCAGAAGCCGGTTTTTTCGCCGCTATTGCCGAGTTTGTCGTGCGAGGTCAGAACCATTAATATCTTCATGTTGTCTCCTGAGTAGGGGGATCAGTCGTTCGCGACGCGAACGACCAGTTTACCAAAGTTCTTCCCTTCGAGCAGGCCGATGAAGGCTTGCGGAGCGTTCTCCAGGCCGTCGACCAGATCTTCGCGGAACTTGATCTTACCCTCCTTGAGCCAGGTACTCATCTGACTGAAAAATTCACCGTAACGGGGGGCGTAGTCGTCAAAGATGATGAAGCCCTGCATCTTGATCCGCTTGATCAGTAGCGTGCGGGTCAACAGGCCGAGGCGGTCCGGCCCTTCTGGCAGCGCTGTATCGTTGTAGTGGGCGATCAGCCCGCACACCGGAATACGCGCGGTCGGGTTCAATAGAGGGAGGATTGCGTCGAACACCTTGCCGCCGACATTCTCAAAGTAGATATCAATCCCTTTGGGACAGGCCGCCGCCAGTTGTTGGTCGAGATCGGCGCAGTGGTGATCGAGACAGAGATCAAAGCCCAATTCATCGACTACCGAGCGGCACTTGACGGCGCCGCCGGCAATCCCGATCACGCGACAGCCTTTGAGTTTGGCGATCTGGCCGACCACCGAGCCGACCGCACCACTGGCGGCTGCGACCACCAGGGTTTCTCCGGCTTTCGGTTGTCCGATATCGAGCAGGCCCATGTAGGCGGTAAAACCGGGCATGCCGAGAATGCCAAGGGCCATTGAGGGCTGTGGCAGGTGCGGATCCAGCTTGGTGAGCCCGGTGCCGTCTGAGAGCGCATAATCCTGCCAGCCGTTGAAACCGAGTACCAGATCGCCCGCTTGGTAATCCGGATGAAGGGAGGTTTCAACGCGGGAGACAGTGCCACCGAGCATCACGGCCCCGAGCTCAACTGGTGGGGCGTAAGATGGTGCATCGCTCATACGACCTCGCATGTAGGGGTCAAGGGACAGGTAGAGGGTGCGTAACAGAACCTGCCCCTCAACGGGGTGCGGCGTTGAGCTCTTTTCAAGACGGAAATTCTCGTCAGTCGGTGCTCCGACGGGACGTGAGTTCAGAACAATTCTACGATTAACGCTTTCAGGTGCGGGCATGGTGTTTATTCCTCTTAAAAGGGTTCAAACCAGTTTTTTAGAGAGATCATCGAGTTGAATCTCTCGGCAGGGACTCAGTCCCAGAATATCGATGCAGAGAAAACGTTATCGCACGGCCGATCCTGTCTGGGGCTTGCCAGTCTCTTACCTACTATACCCCTGTTGAAATATTTGTGCTTAGTGGTAAGCCTGATTTCACTCCTCATTTCGAATTCCGTTCTACGGAATCGTATTCCAACAAAAGCTTGACAGGGAGTTCGTCACCCCGATATAAATATGATCAGTCTGAAATATGAAAATAGAGCGTTCAGCAAGGACTCGCAAAACATGGGTATTGAAAACGAAACAATCGTCAACGACAAGGATCCCCAGGTCATCACCGCTCTGGCGCGTGGCTTAAGCGTGTTGCGCTGCTTTCGGCAGGGGGACCGTTTTCTGGGGAACCAGGAGATCGCCGAACGCACCGGGTTGCCGAAAGCGACCGTCTCCCGCTTGACTCAGACTCTGACCGTTCTCGGCTACCTGGATCGCTCCAAACGTTTCAACCAGTACAGCCTGGGGGCTGCGGTCCTCTCTCTGGGCTATTCGATGCTTGGCAACATGGACATCCTTAAATCTGCTCGACCGCTGATGCAGGAGTTGGCTGATAATTCCGAAGCATCCGTCTCGTTGGCGGCCCGCGACGGGTTGCATATGGTCTACCTCGAAAACTGTGTTGCCAGCGCCAACATGATTGCTCTGCGTATCGACGTCGGCGCCCGCACGCGCATCGCCAATACGGCTATGGGTCGTGCGTTGCTGTGCGGCTTGCCCAAGGATGACCGCGATGTGCTCATCGCTCAGATTCGCAAGGCGACACCGAAGGGGGAGTGGGCGCAGATCAAGGCGGGAATCGAGCAGGGTGCGATTGATTATCAGGAGAGAGGGCTCTGCTTTTCTCTGGGGGATTGGCGCGAAAATGTGAACTCTATCGCCGTTCCTCTCACCCATGCGGATGGCTCAGTTCAGGCTCTCAATTGTGGGGGGCCAGCCTGGCAACTCAGCGCCGAAAAGCTTGAGAATGATATTGGCCCGCGGCTGGTTGAAATCGGCCGCCGGCTCGAAAATATTTAGAGATACGAAACCCGATTTACACATACTAAATGGAGGTAAGCAGATGAACTTTGGATTAACCGATGAACAGAAAATGATGCAGGACATGGCCAGGGATTTCGCGACCAAGGAGATCCTTCCTACCCTCAATGAAGACGAGGCGAATCACCGCTTCCGTCCCGAACTCGTCAAGCAGATGGCCGATCTCGGCTTCTTCGGTTGTGCCTTGCCTGAAGAGTACGGTGGCAACGGCTGCGGTTTTCTCGAGTCAGTCATCATCGCCGAACAGCTCGCCATTGTCAGCGGATCCTCGCGTCTGCCACTTAATATGCAAAATATTGGCCCGGCCTGTACCGTCAACAAATATGGCACGCAGGATCAAAAAGAACATTTCATTCCCAAGTGGGTCAGTGCCGAGTATTTAGGTTTTTTCGCCATTACCGAGCCCAACTCCGGGTCCGACGTCGTCAGCATGGGGACCACCGCGATCGACCGTGGTACTCACTGGGAGCTTAACGGTCAGAAGATGTGGATCTCCAACGCTCATCTCGGCGATTACGGCCTGGTCTACGCCATGACCGACAAGGGTAAGAAATATAAGGGGATGACCTGCTTCATCGTCAACCTCAAAGAGAACGAGGGGATCGTTACCGCCCCGATCGAGACCCAGCTCGGCCTGCATTGCGCTCCGACCGGCGAAATCGCCTTCGACAAGGCCCAGATTCCCAAGGACTCGATCCTGGGAGAGGTTGGTCAGGGCTTCGAAATCTGCATGTGGCAGCTCAATAACACCCGGATCAGCTGTTCGGCCGGTGCCCTCGGCATCGCTGGCGGCGCGATCGCTGCGGCGATCGACTACGCCAATGAGCGCACCCAGTTCGGCAAGAAGATCGGTTCCTACCAGATGATCCAGGCGCAGATCGCCGAAATGGTCGCCGAACACGAGGCTGCCCAGTTGCTGGTCTATCGCGCCGCCTGGCTCAAGGATCAGGGGCTCCCCAATCAACACCAGACCTCGATGGCCAAGCTCTTCGCCTCTGAAGCAGCGGTCCACGCGGCCAACGAAACCATGAAGATCTTCGGCAGCTACGGCTACTCCACTGAGTACCCTGCAGAACGTTTTCTGCGTGACTCCCATTCGTTGAGAGTTGTCGAGGGGACCAGTAATATTCAGAAGATGATTATTGCCGGGATCTCGCTGGGCGATGTAGCCAACCGTTAGAAAACAATGGTGGCAGGTGTTTTGCCCGAGGGACTGTAACTGCCCCCTCATCCGGCCTGCGGCCACCTTCTCCTTTAGGCCCTGTGGGTCCTCAGGGAGAAGGGTAGCTGATTACACAAGGAGTAAGAGATGGAGACCGACTGGTCCAAGGTTTTAGAAGTCTTCGGCAGCGGCATCATCGGTGTCTTTATGGTCATGTTTCTACTACAGATTCTGACGCAACTCAGTACCAGAGTGATCGACTTTGTCGAGAATATGGGTAAGGGCAACGCTGTGGTGTCGGCTCCCAAAGAGGCTGTCGCCAAAGAGAAAGCCTAAGGAGATTCAGCATGTTGGATATACTTCGCGAACTTATTTTTACGAGTGGTTTTGTCAGCCTGACTGGCGGCAATATCGTTATGTGGGTGATCTCTTTCGTTCTGCTCTACCTGGCGATAAAGAAGCAGTACGAACCGCTGCTGCTGCTGCCGATCGCCTTCGGTATTCTGGTCGTCAACCTGCCGTTGACCTTTCTCATGGACCCAGAGCATGGTCTGCTCTGGTTCTTTTATCACTATGGGATTGAGCTCGACATTATCCCGCCGCTGATTTTTCTCGGTCTCGGCGCGATGATCGATTTCGGCCCGCTGATTTCTAATCCGAAAATGCTTCTGCTGGGGGCGGGCGCCCAGGCCGGACTTTATGTCACCTTTTTCGCCGCTGTCCTGTTCGGTTTCGATCTGCAGGAGGCCGGATCTATCGCTATCATTGGTGGCGCAGACGGCCCGACGACCATCTATCTGACTTCCAAGCTTGCTCCTCATCTGCTCGGTGCAACCGCGGTCTCGGCCTACGCTTACATGGCTCTGGTCCCGATCATTCAGCCGCCGATTATGAAGCTGTTGACGACCGATGCCGAGCGTAAGATCGTTATGACCAAACTGCGCCCGGTCAGCAAGTTGCAAAAGATCTGTTTCCCGATCATCACCGCCATGACCATCATGCTTATCGTGCCGCCTGCGGCACCGCTGATCTCGATGCTGATGCTTGGCAACCTCTTTAAGGAGTCGGGTGTCGTCGAACGTTTGACCAATGCGGCATCCAATGAGTTAATGAACATCGTCACTATTTTTCTCGGGCTGTCGATCGGCGCCACCATGACCGCCGCGACTTTTTTGAGTCCCAAGGTGCTGTTCATCTTCTTCCTCGGTCTGTTTGCCTTCGCAGTCAGTACCGCCGCCGGACTGATCATGGCCAAGACCATGAACCTGTTTCTTAAGGACAAGATCAACCCGCTGATCGGAGCGGCAGGTGTATCTGCGGTTCCGATGGCGGCCCGTTGTGTTCACAAGGTCGGATCAGAAGCCAACCGCCGCAATTATCTGCTGATGTTCGCCATGGGGCCGAATGTGGCTGGGGTTATCGGAACTGTGGTGGCGGCCGCGATCCTGCTGAAAAATCTTGGTTAAAGCTGTTTTGTTGAAACTATTCATTTTATAAAAAAGGAGAAAATCGATGCCTGAATTGATTGCACCTATCGCCGGTAATGTCTGGAAAATTCTCGTCGCCGTGGGCGATAAAGTCGAGCTGGACGATGAATTGGTCATCCTCGAAGCCCTGAAGATGGAGACCCCCATCTACTGTGATGACGCAGGGACTGTCACAGCAATCAAGGTTAAAGAAGGGGATGCAGTCAATGAAGAGGACGTTCTGATCGTGATTGACTGATCTTGACGTTTTTTACTTATTAAACCGTTTTTGCAAATCGATGTCACCGCGAAAGGGATAGCCATGTCACGCAAGCAAACACCACTGCGCCCGTACTTTGAAAAAATGGCCGAAATCGGCAAGGAACTCAGAGAAGGAGAGGTGCGTCGCTCTCAAGCCAATGTTGAACTCGTCCGTGAGCAGGAAGAGATCATCGCCAAGGAGATTCTGCGCGTTAAAAACGCAGGGATTCCGGCCGAGAAAATTCACCAGCGTGGCGGGATGACCATCCATGATCGACTCGAATACCTGGTCGACGCAGGAACCTGGTCGCCTCTGCACAGCCTCTACAATCCGAACGATAATGTTGAGGGCTGCACCGGGGTTGTCAACGGCATCGGCAAGATCGAGGGGAAATGGGCTGTCATTATCGGCTTTGACAACAAGGTCATGGCCGGGGCATGGATCGCTGGGCAGGCCGAGAATATTCTGATGGTCACCGACATGGCCAAGCGCCTCAATGTGCCGCTGGTCTGGCTGACCAACTGCAGTGGCGTCAAGCTGATGGAGCAGGAGACGGTCTACGCCGGGCGCCGTTCCAGCGGTGCGCCTTTTTATCGCCATGCCGACCTTAACCATCTGGGTATTCCGATCCTCAACGGCATCTATGGCACCAACCCGGCCGGTGGCGGCTATCAGGGGATCAGCCCGACAATTTTGCTGGCCCATGACAAAGCGAATATCGCAGTTGGCGGCGCTGGCATCGTTGGTGGTATGAACCCCAAGGGCTATATCGATGAAGAAGCTGCTCAGGCGCTGATCGAAGGGACCAAGAATTTCAAGGGGAAGGTTCCAGGCCGGGTCGAGACCCACTTTGACCAGACCGCCTACTTCCGCGAAGTCCATGATACCGAGCAGGGCGTACTCGACGGCATCAAGGACTACATGCGGATGATGCCCGCTTACGATCCGATCATGTTTCGGGTCGCCGAACCCGCTGAACCGCGACTGACAGCCACCGATCTTAATATGCTCCTTCCCGCCAATCAGAAGCGGCCTTACGATGCGATTCAGATCCTGGCGCGGCTCACTGATAACAGTGAGTTTATGGAATATCGTCCCGAATACGGACGTGAGGTTTTTGCCGGTATCGCCAAGATTGATGGTTTCCCGGTCGCCTTCATCGGCAACCAACAGGGAGTCTTTCCCGGCTATCCCGATTACGCCAATGGTGAATATCCTGGAGTTGGCGGTAAACACTATCGTGAGGGGTTGATCAAGCAGGGTGAGTTTGTCACGCTCTGTGGCCGCGATAACCTGCCGATTATCTGGCTGCAGGATACCACTGGTATCGATGTCGGTGATCTTGCCGAGGAAGCGGAGTTGCTCGCACTGGGTCAGTCACTGGTCTATTCCATTGAACAGACCGAGCTGTCGATGATGTGTGTTGTCTTGCGCAAAGGGACCGCTGCGGCTCACTACATCATGTGCGGCCCTCAGGCCAACAATAACAACGCCTTTACGCTCGGGACTCCGCTGACCGAAATCAATGTCATGCACGGCGAAACTGCGGCTGCGGCCTCCTATGCGCGGCGTCTGGTCAAGGAGTCGGAGGCAGGGAATGATCTGGCACCGACGCTGGAGAAGATGAACCAGATGATTCAGGATTATAAGGATAAGTCGCAGCCAGCCTATTGCGCCAAGAGCGGCTTCGTCGACGAGATCGTCTCACTGACCGATCTGCGTAAATATATTCAGGCCTTTACCGGGGCCAACTATCAGAACCCCAGATCGATCACTCCGGTGCATCAGATGCTGCTGCCACGCATCATCAAGGGCTAATCGGGTCTTTTCGTTTCCACCTTCTCCCTCAAGGGAGAAGGTGGCCGAAGGCCGGATGAGGGGGAGCCTTTCACAAGATTAGCCGCAGATTCAGTTTGCTATGGAACACAACCCGCTAGAGGTGGACACATGAGCAAGGCGACAAAACCCTTAAAAATCACCGAACTTGTACTGCGCGACGCGCACCAGTCACTGTTTGCGACCCGGATGCGTCTGGACGACATGCTGCCGATTGCGGAGCAGTTGGATAAGATCGGTTACTGGTCCCTGGAAACCTGGGGTGGTGCGACCTTCGACTCCTGCATCCGTTATCTGGGTGAAGATCCCTGGGAGCGTCTCAGAGCTCTGAAGAAAGCTATGCCCAACACCCCGCAGCAGATGCTCTTTCGTGGCCAGAATATCCTCGGTTACCGCCATTATGCCGATGATGTGGTTACCAAATTCGTTGAGCGGGCGGCGGTTAACGGCATCGATGTGTTTCGGGTCTTTGACGCCATGAATGATCCGCGCAACCTGGAGACGGCGATCAAGGCGGTCATCCAGCAGGAGAAGCATGCTCAGGGTTGTATCTCCTATACCGTCAGTCCGGTTCATACCCTCGCCAAGTGGGTCGATCTGGCCAAGACGATAGAGGATATGGGGGCCCACTCGATCTGCATCAAGGATATGGCCGGTCTGATTACCCCTGGCGTAGCCTACGAGATGGTCAAAAAGCTCAAAAAAGCGGTAGATGTTCCGATTCATATGCACTGTCATGCGACCACCGGCATGTCCACCTCCGCCTATCTGAAGGCGATCGAGGCTGGCATCGACGGCGTCGATACCGCGATCTCTTCGATGAGCCTGACCTACGCACACTCTCCGACCGAGACTCTGGTCGCCATGACCGAGGGGACCGAGCGTGACACCGGTCTCGAACTGACGCCGTTGCAGGAGATAGCCGCATATTTCCGCGAAGTCCGTAAGAAATACGCCAAGTTCGAAGGCGCGCTTAAGGGGATCGATTCGCGGATTATCATGGCCCAGGTTCCCGGTGGCATGTTGACCAATATGGAGAGTCAGCTGCGCGAGCAGGGTGCCAGTGACAAGATCGACCAGGTGTTGGAAGAGATCCCCTTCGTGCGCGAGGATCTCGGCTTCCTCCCGCTGGTCACTCCGACTTCGCAGATTGTCGGCAGTCAGGCGGTCCTGAATGTTCTCGCCGGCGAACGCTACAAGGCGGTCACCAAGGAGACCACTGCTGTCCTCAAGGGCGAATATGGCTCCACCCCGGCGCCGGTGAACAAGGAGATTCAGACAAAAATCCTTAAAGGGGCGACGCCGATCACCTGTCGTCCGGCCGATCTGCTTGAGCCCGAAGTGGAGAGATTGACCAAGGAGTTACATGAAATTGCTGCTGAGAAGTCGCTCTGTCTGGCTGATGATGCGATTGATGATGTCCTGACCTATGCGCTCTTCCCGCAAGTGGGACTTAAATTTATCGAAAACCGCAATAATCCCGCTGCCTTTGAGCCGGTTCCGACCGGCGCGGATGAAGCTCCGGCGGCGTCTGCTGTGCTGACCGCTGGTGAGACCTACACCGTGACCGGTGGCGGAAAAAGTTTCGTGGTTCAGGTTGCCGGTGCAGAGGGTGCGGCTGCCGCTGCGGTCGCCGCGGCTGCAGGGACCCCGACTGGAACTGGTGCTGCGCCGGTTGCCGCCGACACCGTTGATGCCCATCTGGCCGGAAATATCTGGAAGGTCGAAGTGGCTGCGGGAGATGAGGTTGAAGAAGGGGATCTGCTCTTCATTCTTGAAGCGATGAAGATGGAACATGAAGTTGTGGCCGAGAAGTCAGGTGTGGTCGCCGAGATTCTGGTTAAGGAAGGCGATACTGTTGATATCGGTGAAGCCCTGCTGGCTTTTGTCGGCGAGAAGGGTAGCGCTGCTCCGGCCGTTTCTGCACCAGCTGCGAGTGCTCCTGCTGTCGTTGAAAATGGAGTGGTCGCTCCGCTGGCCGGTAATATCTGGAAGCTGGAAGTGACTGCCGGGCAGCAGGTTCAAGAAGGAGATCTTCTCCTCATTCTTGAGGCGATGAAGATGGAGAACGAAATTATTGCCGAACAGGATGGAACGATAGGTGAAATTTTCATTGAGGAAGGCGCCGCCGTCGATATCGGTCAGGTTCTGCTGACACTGGATTGAGCTGATGAGACTTGTCGGATCAGATTCCGAGTCGGTCGCGGCCCACTATGCCCAACGGGACCTCGAGCAGACAATATTGACCGCCTTGACCGCTACCGGAATTGATCTTAACCAGCTGAGGGCTGAAGATCTTGCGCCGATTGATGAGTTTCATATCGGCGGGCGTAAGGCTACCTTAGAATTCTCGCGTCAACTCGGGCTCGATGAGTCCCACCAGGTGCTGGATGTCGGCTGCGGCCTTGGCGGTCCTTCGCGCTGTCTTGCGACCGAGTTCGGTTGTCAGGTCACCGGGATCGACCTCTCCGCAGAATATTGTCGGACCGCCCAAATGCTCGGTCAACGGCTCGGCCTTGATTCGCGCGTCTCTTACCAGCAGGCAAACGCCCTTGATCTCCCTTTCCCTGATGCCCGTTTCGATTTTATCTGGACCCAACATGCGTCGATGAACATCGCCGATAAAACCAGACTCTACACTGAAATGCGGCGTGTCCTGAAGCCCGGCGGAAGACTGGCTATCTACGATGTTCTTGCCGGAGAGGGCGGTGCTGTCCATTTCCCGGTCCCCTGGGCGCGTGATCCTGTCATCAGTCATCTGATCAGCCCACAGCAGTTGCGGGAGACACTGGTGGAGCTCGATTTCGAGATCTTGAGTTGGCAGGACAGCACTGAAAAAGGGCGCTCCTGGTTTCGGCGTATGGGGGCTAAAATTAAACAGCAAGGTTTGCCGCGCCTCGGAATCCACCTGTTGCTGGGGGCCGATTTTGGTCTGATGGCACAAAATCAGGTGCGTAACCTTGAAGAGGACCGCATCGCCTTGATAGAGGCCATCGTCCGGCGACCAGTAGCATAAATATCTCTGGTTATTCCTCTGCGCAACTCGGCTGTTGAAGTTAGCACTACTTTTTCATCTTTAAAACAAGGGGCTTTAAGACCAAAAAGAGTTTTAACAGGGATGAGCAGGATGAACAGGATAAAGTCGAAACCATCGGTTCAGAATAAGTATAAACGTCAGGTTTTAATGGTTCCATCCTGTATATCCTGTATATCCCTGTAAAAAAAAGGTTACATGGTCTCTGATTGTTGAGGTTGTGTCCGTATAGTGCTGTAAATTCATGAGGCCATCGTGGTCCTCATCTCGTAGGATTGGTGTTGCGAAGCATCAACCCAAACGAGAAAAGGAAAACCACGATGACCGATTATGAGATTAATGTCCCCGGCAGTATT
>JAJRQB010000167.1 GCA_024280485.1 Deltaproteobacteria bacterium | reverse complement strand
TACGGCCTGCTGCTTTGCCAATTGGGAACTTACGACCCTCTGTTACCAGAACGCCGCTCCCTTGAGCTACCGGGGTGAACGGATAACTCCCCGGACGGGACTTTAACCCGTAAGATATTCAACTGTTACTGCGAACGGACATGTCCCGAATCATGGATTGACCTCTTCAGGGACTTTCTTGAGTAGATGCTCATTCATGATTTCCGGCTTGATCCCTTCAAGAGTTTTCTCGATACAAAAATCATGCAGCTTCGAATTGCACTCCGCTAAAACTTCAAGTCTGCAATGCCCATAATTATGCTTATGCTGAAACGCTAATGTCTGAAACTGTTCGTGCGCAATATTTGCTCTTACGTATAATGAACGAGATTCCCCTGGTTTCAATGATTCTCGTTTGAAATGATTAGGGTTTGCCATCTCAGTACCGTAAATAAATTTCAATATCAAACGATCAATCACAATGTCGAAGTGCGTGTTATTTCTAAGCTCCAAAAAAATGCTAACGCTTGGGTTTTCAGGTTGCTGTATTTCAACAGAAGTATGTCTTGGCCGAATATCTATGTAGACATTATCCTTCAGCCATTCAGGCGAAAAGACACGCTTCAAAAGAACGGGAGGCAACCACGCTAAGAACCTCCAGATTGCACTGCTTAATATTGATTCCATGTTATTCCTTAAGTTCGTGAACGTTGATCATGCGACCTCTGAAGCCCAGATCAAAAAACAACTCGCATGATAGCTTGCTGCAATCATGCGAACGAATGTCGGCCCCCCTGATTGATTAATTGTTGGTCTTTATATCAATTTACCCATACGGACAGCAACTATTCTCTGCGCACCTTGGTCGATCCTCCTGCGATACTGCTGTAGCGATCGGCAAGATAGAGCCGCCACCCTTCCTCCACTTTTGACGTAATCAAATAAATATCGTAGTTTATCTGACATTGCCTGGGGGCGTGATGTTTTCAACACTGATCACAATACACGAAGCCGCCTAGCCAGATTTTACTGGTTGTGCGGCTTTTCTTTTTTTGCAGAGAAATGCGACCGTCGTTACCATTTATTGCGACCGCTATGAGTTAGGAACACGATGGAAAATATTAAAGCGAACCTCTATCCCTGCGCCCATTGTGGCGAGACTGGCACCTGCAACAATGGGCCTAATAACAAAAGCTGTTCATCTTGCATAAAGAGGAATGAATTAAAAGGCAATGATCATTCAGGCCTTTTGTGTGGTTCATGTGGTGGAATTGGCATGGCAGAACCAATGACAGAAAGAATAAACAAAAGAACAAAACCGTTATTGGCAATGGGTATTGTTTTTTTCGTTTTATTTATCGTTTTTGCTTTTGCATTTACAAAAAATGAAAACTTTTCAGAAGTTCTAGTATTTGCCAGCACGTTGATAGGCAGCATCACCGGTTATTATTTTTCATCAAATTCAATGAAATGAAATTGGGGAGGCCATAGAGATGCCGTTTGAGCCTGGAGGGTTGGCTGATAAGCTTGGGAATCGCTACGAAGGACGGTGGGTTGCTTCAAAATTACTATCCCTTCTGAATGAAGATATTAAATCCGTAACCATCGAGGCAATAGGTGATGATGAGCAGGGGGTTGATCTTTGGTTGGAGCTGAAGGACGGCACACGTCAAGCGCATCAATGTAAGGCACGCAATGCCAGCAGCGAGCACTGGACGATTGGTGATTTTGCTGGCAAGGGTATTCTTAAACACCTCAAGTTTCAGCTGGATCGCTCTCCGGACCATAAGTTCTTTTTTGTGTCCAGCATCGGTTCCAGTGTTTTTAGTGATATTTGCGACCGCGCCCGACGCTCGAATAGTGACCCGTCTATCTTCTACCAAGAGAAAATCTTAAAGGCGGGAGAAGTTGTCAACAAATGCTTTGTGAAATTTTGCGACTCCCTATCGCTGGACCCTACGATAGAAGCCGACCTCTTTAGTGCCTTCAGCTATCTAAACCGAACCTATATCACCATCTACCCTGATGACCACGCCGCTCGTCAGTTCCTATTGTGGCAAGCGGACTATCACCTTTTGAGTGACCCAGAGGCTGCCATTTTAGTACTTCGGACCTATGCAGAAGACAATGATAGGTTCGGTAGCCCGATCTACGCGGATGAACTAAGAGCTTATTTGCTTGGTGTGGGTATCCACCCAAGAAGATTGGAGCATGATGATCGCATTGCTCCTGCAATTCAGGAATTGCAAAGGCAGTTTGCTAACTCGATCCAGCCTGACTTGATCGATGGTAAGCTTTTGGTGAGAGAGGAGACACGCCTTCTCATCGAGGCTATCGATAATGGAGAAAGTGTCATCCTGTCTGGGGCTGCAGGCTACGGGAAAAGTGGTGTGTTGTTTGGGTTGACTGAATACCTTCAGGAAAAAGATATTCCCTACCTCCCTATCCGCCTGGATAGGCGTGAGCCGCAAAACACCGCTGATCAATTCGGCAAGCAAATGGGGCTGCCAGATTGTCCTGCTTATTCTCTAGATGCCATCGCCAGCGGCCGCAGATCGGTATTGATTCTTGATCAACTAGATGCCATTCGATGGACCAGTTCCCATTCCAATAATGCATTGGATGTTTGCCAGGAACTTGTGGGACACGTTGACATGCTTAGACGAAATGGAAAATCGATAACTGTTGTGCTTTCATGCCGAACTTTTGATTTGCAGCATGATCCTTCGATTCGAAATTGGCTGGGCGCAGGATCTGGGTGTAGGTTTTCAGGCATTCCCGTAGGGGCGCTTGCAGAAGATACTTTGAAAAAAGTTGTTGGTGCCGCTTTCGACCAAATGACAGGGAAGACAAGAAGCCTTCTTTCTGTCCTCCTCAATTTGTCGATCTGGGTGGAATTAAGTAGTTCTGGTGATGTCCCGCAGTTCAATACAGCTACTGACTTAATCAGACAGTTTTGGAAGAACAAACGTTCACTCTTGCAGGAACAAGCAAAAATTTTCCCCGAGCAAGTGGACCAAGTATTGTCACCGTTGCTTGACTATATGGAGAGAAATGGAAAGATCTCTGCTCCAGGGCGAATTATTGATAACTGGCCAACAACGGTTGAGGCTCTGCAGTCTTACGGTGTTCTTCAGGAAAGTGCAAAGCAGATTAGTTTTTGCCACCAGCGCTATTTGGATTATCTGATTGCTGAACGGCTGTTACAGCAAATTGATACCGGAACAGGCAGTGTTCTTGATTGGCTTGGCGACAGGGAAAGGCAGTCTCTTTTTCGACGTGAGCAGTTACGTCAAGCACTTAACATGGTGGCAGAGGAGAGCCCGTCAAGATTTTTAATGACTGCAAAGCTTTTGCTCGAATCAGGCAGTGTTCGTTTTCATGTTAAGCATCTTGTCCTGGAACTGCTTGGTGCTCAGGAGGAGGTTTCAGAGGAACTTGGTGGATATTGTCTAAAGCTCTATCAATGCGAGTACTGGCAAGATCATATTATTGAAACCATATTTTGGGGGAGCCAGAACCATTTTCAATTTTTATCCGGAAAGGGTGTGATCAAGGCGTGGCTTGATTCTGGCGATGAAAAAAGTATTGGCAGTGCTCTTGGTCTATTGCGGTCCGTTGCTGGAAAAAATCCAGATGATGTCACTACTGCTTTAGAACCCTATGTAGATAGGGGAGGGGAGTGGCCTGAGAGAGTTTTGGGTTCTCTCTCCTGGAATGTGCAGGATGATTCTGAACGTATGTTTTTGCTTCGATTGAAATTGATACGTCTTGGCGTTGTACGAGAGTTTGTTGATTGGAAATTTTTGTGCTCAAGGTACCCATTGCGAGCAATTCAGGTTATTGAGGCGGTTCTTTCTGGTTGGCAGGTTGAAGATGGCGAGCGAGAAGTTAAGCGAAGAAATCGCATTGAACATTGGTACGGTCAGGATTTCGAATCGCTAACCAAGGTGGCCAATAATCATCCAGGAGATACTTGGATGTTGTTGATGCCGCATATCGTAAGACTGACGGCATTTGAAGAAAACCTATCCGACCAGTGGCAAAAGCAGTGGAGAAAACCCCATGACGAAAGTGATCGTGAAACTGGAATTGCCCGAGGAGTAGTTGAGCTAGTTGTTATTGCGGGGAAGAAACTTGCCCAGGAAAACACAGAGTTTCTGGTTGAGCAAGCGGGCCTTTTAGGAGGAAACACTTCTCCGGTAAATCGCGAGATTCTAGTTGAGATTTTTTGTGAACTTCCTGCCGATTATGCTGATATCGGAATTGTATGGCTTCTTGGCGATAGTGGCGGCTTAGGTGCTATCTCTAGTTACTATGAACCGAAATGGCAACCTGCTTCCATTTTGGTTAGTCGGTTATCTCCATTCTGCTCAGATGAGTTATTTGCCAATCTGGAAAAGGCGATCATTGAATATCATTCGCCAGATGAAAAACGAAAAGCGGAGTATGCGTTAAAGGGCTGGAATACAGGATATTTCCGTCACTACTGGGGGGAGGCGCAGTACTTTCTGTTGCCAGTGCTTGCTAGGGAGAGAATAAAACCTTCCACGACCGCATTGATCCAGGTGCTTAGACGGAAATTTGCTAATTACTCAGAAGAGCATTTTGTGAGTATCGGGCGTAGTCGTGGGGGCTGGATTGGTTCAAAGCTTGATCAATCTTTCAAGAGGCTTAGCGACAAGACTTGGCTGAGAGTAATTCAAGGTGAGAAAGTTGGCAGTGGTGACAGTCATAAGTGGATTCAGGAATCACCTGATAGGGTTTTGGCAACATCAATTTCTCAGTTTGCGGGTAGCATGCAAAGTGCTGCGCAGATTCAACCCGACAGGTTCAGTAGGTTGGCACTTCAATTTCCGCTAAATGTTGATCCTGCTTACGTGACTGCTGTGTTGCGAGCCTGTGCTCACACAAAGCCTGATGTCAATCTTTCTGAGGAAGAGAAAAGTTCTTGGAGGCTAGCTAGTATAGAAGTGGTTGAAGACGTGTTAAGGAGGTTTTCTTCCGAAGTGGATCGAGAATTTGCAAGTTCTTTTTGTGCGCTTATCTCCACTCGTGCAGATGAAACGTGGTCGACTGATACGCTAGAGAGGCTTGTTGACTACGCACAGAACCATCCAGATCTAGAGACTGAAAAACTCAATATCGCTTGCGATAAAACATCGAAAGAGGCCACTGTTAAAGATTTGCATCAAAATGCGATTAACTGTGTGCGGGGGCAAGCTGCAGGCTCAATAGGGCGTTTGTTATGGGAGCATGAAGACTTACTTGAGGAACTTCGCCCCGGAATCGAGGCTCTTGTAAGGGACCCACACCCCGCAGTGAGAATGGCTGCAGTTGAAATGCTGTTGCCTGTATTGAATATTGAAGAGGGTAAGGCTGTAGAGTGGTTTGTCGTCGCCTGTGAGGATGATCCGCGAGTCGCTGCTTCTCCTCGAGCAGTTGCCTTTTTTAACCATACAGTTCCAGATTATGTTGACCAATTGGGCCCGATTATAAAAAATATGGTCTCCTCTCCTCGAAGTGATGTTGCCAAGGAGGGGGCTAGAGAGGTCGCGGCGCGTTGGATTTTTTATGGTATTTTTGAAAATGAGCTTCGCGCGTGTCAAACAGGATCAGTTTCACAACGGCAAGGTGTGGCCAGTGTTGCTTCTCAATTGTTACGAAAAAGCTCATACTATGAATCCTGCAAATCTCTTATTAGCCCTCTTCTGAATGACCCCAATAAGGAAGTTCGAGACAAGCTTCGTGGGTTGTTTCGAGAAACTGATTTTTATAGTGATCCACATAAAGAATTATTTATTGCTGAATATCTCAATTCAACGACTTTTGCGGATGACCCGGATTTGTTTGTCTGGGGGATTAAGGATGTGCCTGGTTCCGTGCTTTTTATGGCTGGAACGATATTTCGAATGTTTGATGCTTTTTGCACGACGCTGAGAGAGTGCTCTCGTGATACTCAGACGGGCCTTCCCCATGCTATCTCGGAGGCAGTCCCGATTCTGCTTCGACTTTATGAGCAGGCACTTGCAGAAGAAAACATCGAAACATCTAGTCGTTGTCTAGATATTTGGGATGTGCTTTTTGAAAACAGGGTTGGTATTGCCAGGGATTTGACGATTGCTATTGAGGAATAATGAGGTGCTCAGGGAGAAAAGCGAGATGCTTCGTTAAGGATTTCCCTCATGCTCCAAATAGACAGAATCCTCACCGCCATTTACCGAGATTTTGCTTGTACGTGAAGATTTGTGGGTAAAAATATGGGTAAGCGCCAAGGCACTCCATATAAAGCCATGTGATAACAGGTAGTTGTGCCCCAATTAAATGGACGCCACCTCCACCAATTAAAAAGGGTCGTCCCACAAGGGACGGCCCTTTTTAATTGTGCGACGTCGTCGCGGGAATCGAATCGCAGCGAGCGCTGTAGACCTACGGCAATAGGTTCATTATTCGCATATAGCACGCGCCATTGGTCCTCCTAGCGACCGTGAAAAAGCCTCGCCGAACCTTCGGGTTCGACTTGTTTTCTCTCAGCCCCTATGCCAACCAAGCACGTACACTCTACTGCGACCATGAACCCACAGCCGCAGGTCGGTGTCAGAAGAGCGGCCAGGAATGGCCGCGTCAGCGAGCGGAGGGGAGTCTACGCAGGAATCGACATGATGTCGCTGACGTAGTGGACCCCGCCACTGGCCTGATAGGGCCATATGTTCTGATGCATTGAATCTTGTGGTTTTGTTTGACAAAAAATGTAGTAAAAACGGAATAATTTCAGTAGTCTGCCCTGGAAGTTTTAGGGGGGGGCGTTTCGTCACCCACCAGCCTGTGCTGGTATCTACAACAATCAACTGAAAGACGAAAAGGAAAATCATGAAAAAAACACTCTTATTTGTTCTGGTTCTGTGTCTCACTGCTTCCGTTGCCGCTGCATCGCCATACGTTTCTGGCAATCTTGGCATGTCCATTATCGGTGAATCAGACGTTGAGGCGACTATTTCCGGCACGACTTGGGATGTTGGTTCTTTCGAATACGATAATGGTATAGCCCTTACTGGCGCTATTGGTACCGAGTTTGGGAAGAACAAGCGGGTCGAATTTGAAATTGGTTATCGGTCAAATGATGTTGAATCAGTGAACGTCCTTGGCACCTCGTTCGATGGCGCTGACTCCAAAATCAGCGACCTGACCTTTATGGTTAATGGGTTTTATGACTTCAAATCTGAGGGTAGCAAAATTGCTCCTTTTCTCGGTCTGGGTGCTGGCTACGTCAGCATCAAGGCAGAGGGTGATGGAGTGACTGATAATTATGCCGGTATTGGCTTACAATTCATTGCTGGTCTTGGGCTAAAGGTAGCCGAAAATCTAAATCTTGATTTGCAGTATCGTGTTCTTGTGACCGGTGGATTCGAAGAGAACATCGGTGGTGGTGACAAACTTTCAGCTGAGTACGTTCCTCATAGCGTGCTGGTCGGTCTGCGGCATTCTTTCTAGGCACTTCTATAGCTAGAAGGTTCAAGGCTCTCTGGATTATCAGAGGGCCTTTTTTATGCCCTCACTTAGGGGTGGTTGATAGGCTCTTTGGGGCCTCGATCAAAAAGATTGGATACCGTAACTGGTCAGTGAGTGCCATAGTTTATATTGATGATTCCTGAGACCTGACCCTTGTTTTTTCTGTAGACAAATGATCAAAAATAGTTAGTATCATCGTACATTTACTGATTTGAGCATGATGCTGTTACCTTTGGAGGGGGGAAATGTCAGGGTTCTTCATTGTTCTGATTCTTATCGTTGTTGCAGCACTCGCTGTTTTATTCTTGAAAACCAAATTTACTTCGCAACAAAAAACTGAAGAATTGCCTTCGGATGAGTTCCCGTTTCTAAAGCAGGAAGTCTTTCTGTCACCAGCCGAGCGTTCTTTTTTCGGTGTATTGGAGCAAGCGGTAGGGGATTCTTGGCTAAGGGACCGACCTCAAATGATTTCAAAAGAAAACAGATATATCTGAAGCCAACAATTCATTGCAAAGATTCAATTCATTCAGGAGGGAAAATGAAAAAGCGAATTATTGTTATCGGCCTTGTACTTCTAAGTGTCGTCGGCTGGGCCGGGGCGACCTATGTCGTCGGTGGGCAGGTCGAAGACCGCTATCTTAGTCTACTTGAACAGTACAAACAGTATGGGCCCATCACTCTGTCAAATCAGGGTTATCAACGCGGATTTCTCAGCTCGACGGCCCAGACGATTCTTAAAATGGAAATGCCGAAGGTCGCAGCAGGAGGGCAGGACTCAGGCGTCGAAACGCTACAATTGGTTTTTGAAAACAGCTTTTACCATGGCCCTCTGCCGTTCAACAGCGGGTTCTTGTCACCGGCTTTGGCCAAGGGTGAGACCCGGCTTGTTAGTGTCTCTCCCAGTGACGAAGATTTTGAAAAGCTCCTGATCGCGATCCCGGAACTTGCGGATTCGGTCGCCTCCTTCAGCGTCGCTTTCGATGGCACAATGAACAGCCAGGTGCGTATCCCCGCATTCGAGCACCAGCTCGACGATGCACAAATCGATTGGGCAGGGTTTCAGGCCGTCGCCGAATTCGGACCGGGCAACAAGACCCTGGTCGGAAGCTTCGAAATGCCTCAAATGAATCTCCATATGGCCGCTGGCGAGATCTCCTGGAGTGGTCTCAATGGCCAGTTCGACCTGACCGAAACCCTGCCGTTGCTCTACGTTGGAACCAGTGCGATGGTCTTCGGTGCGATGGATATCAATCTGACAGATGCCAAGAGCGGGCAGCAGAAAAATGTACAGATGAAAGGTTTCGAGGTTACTGCCGACAGCAATTTCGATGGCAAGCTGGCTGGTTATAACCAAACCATGACCTTTGCCGGCATCACTGTGGACGGCGAAACCTTCGGCCCCGGCGTCTGTGAAGTTGAAGTCAGCAACATTGACGGTGAAATGCTCTCCAGCTTCCAGGGTCAGGTTCAGGACCTGTATCGCAACGGGACCAGTTCCAGTCCGGATGAAGTGTTCGCGCAGATCCTGCCGCTGTATACCCAGATGTTTGAGAAGTTGATTGAGGGGACCCCGGAGGTCAATATCA
The DNA here is from genome assembly GCA_024280485.1 of Deltaproteobacteria bacterium. Taxonomy (GTDB): domain Bacteria; phylum Desulfobacterota; class Desulfuromonadia; order Desulfuromonadales; family Geopsychrobacteraceae; genus Geopsychrobacter. The sequence goes on along the minus strand of JAJRQB010000167.1, from coordinate 853 downwards.
AGAAACTCTCTTTTTCGACACCGATGGGCGATGTCGATGGGAAGATGCTGGTGAAATTTGCCGGTCATCCGGGCCTGGTCATGGATAACCCGGCTGGGCTGCTGGAGTATCTTGAGGCCAACGCCGATCTGACTGTAGATGAAGACCTGGTTAGTGACGTGATGAGTGCCAGTCTGATAGCCAAACTGAAGGTCGCCCGCAAGCAGGGGCAGATTCCGCAGTACAGCGATGAAGAGCTTGCCGAGCTGGCTGAGCGACAGCTGGGGAGTCAGATTGAAGGTTTGCTGGCGCAGAATTTTATTGTGCGTGAAGGCGAAAATCTAAAGTCCAGCGCAAGATTCAATCGTGGAGAATTTGTGTTGAACGGAAATCCCTTACCGATTTTTCAAACCCGGTAGAGTGTGGCCATAGGGGTCAGCCCTTGGTCAAGGGCTGACCCCTATGGTTTTCAGGTGAAGTTTGCATCATTACAAGCTTGACCCCATGCCTTTAGGGGGGGGACAGTCTGGGAAATATAAAAGTCGCAGCTCGGTTTGATAGAGCGTGCGGCTTGTTTTCTGTGTGGGTAGTGAAGTCGAGACCTGATTCCTTACGGGATTCCCGGAAGATTTAGCTCACCTTCTCCAACTGGTTCAGCTCCCGTGTACAAGAATATTTTAGATGGATTTTCTTCGAAGACATAAGCAAAAACTGGTTTTTCATTACGTAAGAGATAGCCTCTTCCAACATGAAATGAGTCTGAAGCGCCCCTCGTGTTTCTAACATGAGATGAGTCTGAACAACAGGACCTGGAAACGTTCATGATGAAAGGATGAAAATCATCATGAATGTCAAACGCCTTCAGACCATGCAG
>JAJRQB010000166.1 GCA_024280485.1 Deltaproteobacteria bacterium | reverse complement strand
TCATGCGCAATTTATTACGCGATATCTTTTCTTCAGCAGGATGGAATGTCGTCGGTGAAGCAGCTGACGGCAAAGAAGCCTTGCAGAAGTATGAGGATTTGCAACCCGATCTGGTGACGATGGATATCGTTATGCCTGAGTGGAGTGGTATTGATGCGCTGCAGGGGATTCTCGCTGTAGATCCTGAGGCTGGTGTGATCATGTGTAGCGCCTTAGGGCAGGAGAGCATGGTCATGGAAGCAATCCAAAAAGGTGCCAGGGATTTTATCGTCAAGCCTTTTCAACAGGATCAGGTCATTGAAGTCGTAACGCGGGTACTTGGATAAAATCTGACATGGATATGTCGAAATACAAAGCGATGTTTCTCACCGAAGCCCATGAGCACCTGCAAAAAATGGGAGCTCTGCTGGTCGATGTTGAGGCGAATCCACAAAACCGTAGCGGCATCGATTCCTTATTTCGAGAGGCCCACTCTATTAAAGGGATGGCCGCTTCGATGGGCTATCAGCAGACCGCCGATCTATCACACCATCTCGAAGATTCCCTCGATTTTTTTCGTCAGCAAGGAGAGATCACTGCTGTGGCGATTGACCATATGTTGGCGGGTGTCGATCTCATAGAACTCCTTTTGAAAGACATTGATGCCGGGCGCGAAGAGCGGAGTGTTACAAGTTTTTGCAATAACAGCGTCAGCATTGAGAAAGAAATATCAGCGGATTTGAACGAGGACCCACAATCTGCTCCAGAAGAGTTGAAGCTGGAAATCAGTTTAGAGTTACATGCGAAAGTCGCTTCTCCCGCGGCCCGTTTATTGGTCCTTGCAAAACAGTTAAAAAAATTCGGCAAGATCCTGAGTTGCAATCCCTCAGAGGAGAAAATATTGCAGGGCGGGGAAGTCCGGCAGTTTGTCGCTGTCATTCAGACTCTGTTGAACTCTGCTGAAATCAAAGCCAGTTTAGAAAATTATTCCGAAGTTTCTCGAGTTGATGTGACAACTCCACAGGAGCAGGTTGTCTCTACTCCTGCTATAGGCGGGACAACGGTCCGGGTTGGCACCGATCTGCTCGATCGGTTTATCAGTCTGACCGGAGAGCTGATTACAAATCGTTATATGCTACAGAGTGCAGCGGGTGAAAAAGATTGGGACTCGTTGCAAGATGGGTTAGGACGATTGGGCCGACTGGTCAAGGATCTGCACCATCAAGTTCTTCATGTGCGAATGATGCCGATCAATAGCGTAACCGGCAGGCTTCCCCGACTGGTGCGTGATCTGGCGCGCAAGACAAATAAGGATATCCGCCTTGAACTCGAAGGCACCGATATCGAACTGGACAGAGCAATCTTAGAAGAATTGGCCGATCCTTTGATACATATGATCCGCAATGCGATTGATCATGGGATAGATCAGCAGGGAACTATTACTGTTCGGGCCTGGCGGCAACGAGATCAGGTTATGCTGCAAGTTGCTGACAACGGCCGCGGAATGAATCCTGTGGTGTTGCGGCAGCGCGCTGTGGAAAAAGGGTTGATCAGCCCGGCTCAGGCAGAGGTGATGCGCGATTATGATATTCTGCAACTGATCTGCCTGCCCGGGTTTTCGACCGCCAGCCAGGTGACTGACACATCAGGTCGTGGTGTCGGAATGGATGTTGTTAAGGCCGCGGTTGAAAAGCTCGGAGGTGTGTTGCATATCGACGCGGTGCCCGGTCGTGGCACCCGCTTTACCCTCAAGCTTCCGTTGTCAGTTGCAATCATCAAGGTGTTGTTGCTCAAGATTGATGATAAGCAAGTGGCTCTACCTATTACGCGGGTACTGCAAACCATCGAGATTGAGCGGAACCAGATTCAAACCAGTGGCAAGCAACGTGTCTTCTCGTTCAATGAAGAACTTTTACCACTGGTATCGTTAAGAAAAATTTTAGCATTACCGATTCCCAAGGCTGCAGAGCAGGTTGCGGTGGTGATTACCGAAGTCCTCGGCCGCAAAATAGGCCTGGTCGTTGATGGTTTTGGCGGTCAGAGCGAAGTTTTTGTTCAGGGGCTACCGAGCCCTATCGATCGATTGCGCGGCTTGAGTGGCGGTACGATTCTTGGTGATGGTCGGATTGTGTTTATTCTTGATATCCAAGGGTTGTTGGAACGAAAACGTTGATTCAGGGAGCAGATATTGACGTCTGATAAGCTCGATTCACGTCAAAAACTCAGTCTGAATAAGACGCTACAGGCCGCTCTTGATCGCTCGGCCGCCTCACTTCAATTGATGCTTGGTGGCGAAATCAATATAGGGATGACTCCAACCGCTTCGCGGACTCCTGGTGTTTGTGTGCGCTTGGGATTGACTGGAGCTCTGGAAGGTGGAATTTATATTGATCTGCCAGAGAAGATGGCTATTGAGATCGTTAAATCGCTGACGGCAGGCAGAGAGCTGACTCTGCTTGATGAGGTAGCACGGTCAATATTAATGGAGCTGGGAAATATCCTGGCCTCGGTTTTCGTTGGTTATTTTGATGAACATCGGGGGCTAAGAACTTTACCCACGCCACCCGATCTGAGCCTTGTCCCGCTTGATATCCCCATTTTTGCTGCCTTTTTTTCAGCTGAATTCAGGTGGAGTAAAAGTCAGGAACGGGCAAAAGTGTTCGTCGGATTAGATCAGTCTGCCCTTGATATCTTATTAGCGGGATAGTGGCTCTGTTTGCTAAGGGAAAGATTATTGCAAGTTTAAAAAACAGGAAACCTGTTAGACTCAAAAATCTGGTTTCAGAATGTTAGCTGTGAAGGAGTTTGAAATGAAAAAATACTTAATGATCCTTTTGTTTCTCATGTTTCCAGTGGTTTGTAGTGCTGCAAATATAAGTTTGAACGATGTCGCAGCTGCATTGCAGAACCCGTTTAAGACGAATGTTATTCAGGCTCGGGGCCAAGACAATTCAGGAATTTTTGATTTTCAGGGGGATTTTTTTCAGCAATCACAGATCGCTGCGATTGAACGCGTTCAGCGTGGCCGTGGTTATGTCAGTTTCCGTTTCGATTATCAGGGGGGGAGTCAGGTCCCACTCGCGATGTTCCGTTGGGAATATCAGGAACCATCGCAACAAGAGGTCGTCTCAAACTCAAAAACAATGTGGGTTTATTTGCCTGAAAACAGGCAGGTGATCCTCAGTGATATTCAGCAGGTAACTCAGCAACGTTCAGACAACCCCATGACATTTTTAACTGGTCTGGGTAATCTTTCGCGTGACTTTTCGGTTCGTTGGGCGATTCCTGATCATGATCAGGATGGTAATTATGTCCTTGAACTTAAGCCTCGGCGGATCTCCAGT
>JAJRQB010000165.1 GCA_024280485.1 Deltaproteobacteria bacterium | reverse complement strand
GTTCACTTCCTATCGCTTCCTTCAGACCCTGCCGTTGCCAGCAACGCCCTTGCGATTCGGATTGTCTTCCCCCTGATCAGGGTGACGCCTGTATCTTGCAACAGGCCGGGTTTGCCAGCTCCGCTGGGCAAACCAAAAAAACCACCCGACCGGTCATGACCGATGGGGTGGTATAAATATCTTCGTAGCACCGCCCCCCCCCACCGGGTATTTTCAATTATTGTCAACTCCTCGAGACATGATCATGTCTCGAGGAGCCGTATTGCCTGTGCAAATTTGCACTCCCTTTTATTTAAATTTCACCAATAAATCTTCCAATTTCTATGCCAGACCCACAATCCAACGAATAGACTTTAATTAAACTATGGTTTTACGGTAACTTACGAAGCTATCCAACCTGCTATTATTACGACTATAAATCCGACATAGCTGTCATCCCGGGTATTTCACATTAATCCCAGTGAAATACCCATATATTTTAATGAGCGGAAAATTCTCAACAGACCTCCCTTTGCAGTCACTAGCCACTTTGGGTTACTCTCGGGCCGACCCCGACGGCTTCTCCCTACCGCACCGAAAGATTTGATCCATGGCCCGCTTTAAACTACATACCGACTTCACCCCCCAGGGAGATCAGCCTCAGGCAATTACCGAACTTGTCGAAGGGATCGAGCGGGGTGACCGCCATCAGGTGCTGCTCGGGGTCACCGGCTCGGGCAAGACCTTCACCATGGCTAATGTCATCGAAAAGGTTCAAAAACCGACCCTGGTGCTGGCCCACAACAAGACCCTTGCCGCGCAGCTTTACGGTGAATTTAAAGAACTATTCCCCGACAATGCCGTCGAATATTTCGTCAGCTACTACGACTACTATCAACCCGAGGCGTACGTCCCTTCGACCGACACCTTCATCGAAAAAGATAGCGCGATCAACGAAGAGATCGACAAGCTGCGCCACAGTGCGACCCGTAGTCTGTTGTCACGACGGGACGTACTAATTGTTGCCTCGGTCAGTTGCATCTATGGCCTGGGTTCGCCGGAGGCCTACTTCGGCATGTTACTCAAACTTAAAACCGGACAAGAGATTGAACGCAACGACCTGCTCAAGCAGTTGGTCGATATCCAGTACGAACGGAACGATGTCGATTTTCATCGCGGGACCTTCCGCGTGCGTGGTGATTCGGTCGAAATCTTCCCAGCCTATGAAGAGAAGCGCGCGATCCGTGTTGAATTTTTTGGTGACGAAATCGATGCGATCAGCGAGATCGATCCACTCCGCGGCCAGGTGACGGATCGACTTGAGGAGACCATCATTTTTCCCGCCAGCCACTATGTAGCGACTCGCCCCACCCTCGAACGCGCCATCAAGGAGATTCAGGATGAGTTGCTGGTGCGTCTGCAACATTTTCGCAAGAACAATATGCTGGTCGAGGCGCAACGCCTTGAACAAAGGACGATGTTCGATATCGAGATGATGGAGGAGATGGGTTACTGCCAGGGGATCGAAAACTATTCCCGTTTTCTCGATCGCCGTCAAACGGGAGAACCGCCCTCGACCCTGCTCAGTTACTTTCCCGACGATGCGCTCATGGTCATTGACGAGAGCCACGTCAGTGTCAGTCAGGTCGGCGCTATGTATCGTGGTGATCGCTCGCGCAAGGAGACCCTGGTCAACTTCGGTTTTCGCCTGCCGAGTGCCCTCGATAACCGCCCGCTGATGTTCGAAGAGTTCACTGCTAAACAGCCGCAAACTGTCTATGTTTCGGCGACTCCAGCGGACTACGAACTGGAGCAAGCGGACGGGGTCTTTATTGAACAGGTTATCCGCCCGACCGGATTGATCGATCCTCCGATTGAGGTCCGCCCGGCCAGCGATCAGGTCGATAATCTGATTGGCGAAATTCGTGAGGTGGTCGCAAAGAAGGAGCGGGTGCTGGTCACCACCCTGACCAAAAGAATGGCCGAGGACTTGACCAGCTATCTCCAAGAGGTCGGCATCCGTGTCAATTACATGCACTCCGATATCAAAACTATGGATCGAGTCCAAATTATCCGGGGCTTGCGCGAAGGGGAGTTTGATGTGCTGGTCGGTATCAACCTGCTCCGCGAGGGGCTCGATATTCCCGAAGTTTCGCTGGTCACTATCCTCGATGCCGACAAGGAAGGCTTTTTACGTTCAACCCGGTCTCTGATTCAAACCTGCGGCCGCGCGGCAAGAAATGTCGAAGGGCGGGTGATTATGTACGCCGATAAAATCACGCGTTCGATGCAGGCTTGCCTCGATGAAACAGAACGACGGCGCAAAAAGCAGATGGCACACAACAAAGAACATAACATCACCCCGCAATCGATTAAAAAATCGCTCAACTCCATCCTCGATACCCTTGGCCGCACGAAGGATGATCTATCGTTGGCGGCTGAAGAGCTGAGTTTTTATGGTAATCCCAACGAATTGAGAAAAATGATTGCGACGACTAAAAAACAGATGCTCGCCGCCGCCGCCGACCTCGATTTTGAAAAAGCGGCCGCATTACGCGACAAGATGCTAAGCCTCGAAAAGCAGGAACTGGCGATGTCTTAAGCACCGGGTTGACAGAGAGATTAGACATCCACCATAATTCGGCGTCAGAGTAAGAACTATTTATTTTCGGGGGAGTGATTTATGACTGTTCAGCTTTATCGAGTGATCTTTAGTGGTGTCCTGGCGCTCGATACTGATGAGGAGCAAGTCAGAGAAAATCTGGCGGTCCAATGTAAATACAATCAGGAAACCATTGATGGAATCCTGGCTGGGGACTGTCCGGTGCTCAAAAAAGGGCTGGCCTATGCTGCGGCTCAGCGCTACAAAGATTTTTTCGATCGGATCGGTGTTCTCTGTGATCTCCAGCCAGAAACGTCACAACCTGTTTCCACTCTGGCAGAACCCCCCTCTTTGGAAACTCGCCAAATTCTTCCCGTCGAAGCTGCGAGTCGCATCTGTCCGAAATGTTTTGCCAAAGAACAGACCAGTGATACATGTCAACGATGCGGCCTGCTCTTCTCGCGCTTTGAAGAGATCCAGGCACGCCGTGCCGAAAATCCGCAAGAACAACCTGCGTCACCTCAAGAAGAAGACTCCTACTTCAAAGAACACCCCGAACAACTCTTTATTCTTAAAGCCTTCGCCCTTATTGTTGCCATCCTGCTGCTCCGAAGTTTTCTGGGTGGACTGCTGAACTTTATCTTCCTGGTTTTTCCGGTTGGCTTCCTCCTCTACATCCGGATGCAGGCGGCCGCAACGGATCAGTCCGCGACTCAACTTCTGGCGCAACATATAACCCTGATGCCGGTCATGTATTCGAAAGAAGAGCGCGCCCAGGAATTCTTGCCACAGGTGACTTACGGTCTGATCCTGATTAACATTCTGATTTTTTATCTATTTGAGATGCAGATAAACCCGGAGCTGATTTTCAATCACCTGGTTTTTCTTCCCTACAAACCAAACGTGCTGAATGTCCCGCTGAGTGCCTTTAGTTCTTTATTTCTACATGCCAGTCATGCCCATCTTTGGGGGAACATGCTCTTTCTCTGGGCTGTCGGCACGGTGATTGAGCGGCGGATCGGTTCGACACGCTTTATCCTTTTTTACCTGACCGCTGGCATTGCGGCCAATATCACCTACTTGCTCGCCTGTGCCATCTCCGGCAATCCGGCCCATATCCTTGGCGCCTCAGGAGCTATCGCCGGAGTTATGGGGATTTTCGCAGTCCGATGCTATTTCAAGAGTATGGTCTTTCCGCTCCCAATTCTTGGCATTTTCTCCCTTATTCTACCGATCAGCCTCAAGGTGCGACTGAACTCTCTGGTGATCATCGGACTCTTTTTTCTCGCCGATCTCAACGGCGGTGTTCAACAACTGGCCGGAACCAGCACTTCTAATATCGGCCACTGGGCGCATATTGGCGGGATGATCTGCGGCATCGCGCTGGCAACAATCTTTAAACTGAATGAGGAAGCGACCACCGAGCGTCATATAGAAATCGGCAGTCAATCGGTGAATGCCAATATCGGCTCAGGGAGTGGTGAAGGAGAAAAATCGCTGCGCTTGCTGCTGAAAAAAGATCCTGAAAACAGCGAAGCCCTGCTGCTGCTCGCGCGGCTGCGGAGCAAGTTCTCAGCGACAGAAGAGGCCGATCAACTCTACCAGAAGGTGATTCCAGTCTTGGTGCGTGATCGCCCTGACGAAGCGAAAGTTGCCTTTCAGGATTACTTCAAGATCTATATGAAAGCGCTTGACGCCGCAACCATGTACCGGCTCGCAAACATTTTTCATCGCGAAACCAACTTTGAGATGTCGTCACGCTGTCTCGAAATGGTCTGCATCGATAAAAAGACCCCGGCGCTGGTGCTTGAAAAAGCCCTGTTCCAATGTGCTCGAACCTTCGAAACCATGGGTCTGACGGATGTCGCCGTCCAATATTACCAGCGCTGCATCGACAATTTTCCTGATTCGCCACTGAGTGCCAAAGCGAAAATGCGGCTCCCGCCTTAGGTTGGAATTCACACACACTGATACATTGCTCTTCTGCTATTATCAACGAAGGAGAAGACAATGCCTCATCATCCTGACATCTTGATCCTCGGCTCTGGCACTACCGCTTTTGCCGCTGCTCGCCTCGCTGCGGCGCAGGGGAAAAAGGTGCTGATGATAGAACAGAGTCACCTGGGCGGCACCTGCGTCAACTGGGGCTGCATCCCAAGCAAGACCCTGATCGACAAAGCAGAGATGTACCATGCTGCACGTCGCGGGATGAACTGGGGCCTTAATCTGACCGCAGGTAAGCCGGACTGCAACACTTTGATGTCATTGAAGCGCCAGGCGGTCGAAACCGTACGTGAGAGTCACTATCAGTACGAACTGGAGAACACTCCGAACCTCAAGGTTCTCCGAGGTCATGCAGCCTTTCTCTCTCCTCACGAAGTTCAGGTCGGCTCAGACATCATCCGTTGTAAAAAAATTCTGATCGCCACGGGAGGGACACCGCGAGTATTACCGATACCCGGTCTCGATGAAACAGACTACCTGACGAGCTACAGTGCCTTGCACCTGCCCTGTTTCCCCCAATCATTACTGACCCTTGGTGGTGGCGTCATCTCGCTCGAAATGGGCCAGATGTTCTCCCGTTTCGGCACTAAGGTCACAATCCTCGAGCGCGGTCCGCTGTTGTTGAACGAATTCGACCCACGTCTGACTCGACAATTTCAGCAAATCCTTGAAGAGGAAGGGATTCAATTCCTGTTTAATGCTGAAACGGAGAAGATCGAACAGCGCGGCGAAGAGATCTGCCTCCACGCCCGCGTTGGGGAAGAGTCCCTTGAATTTTGCGCTGAACGGCTGATGCTGGCGGTCGGGACTGCTCCGGCCAGCGAAGGGATCGGGCTTGAAAAAGCCGGGGTACAAACTCTATCGACCGGCTTCATCCTGGTTGATCGCCAATTACGTACGACCACACCCGGTATCTGGGCCGCAGGTGATGTCACCGGCGCACCAATGATCGCCCCGGCTGGAGCGCGAGAGGCGATGACCGCAATGGAGAACATGCTTGACCCTGCCGCGAATGCAACCATCGATCATCGTTTGACGCCGATGGCGGTCTTTGTCGATCCGGAATTTGCAACGGTCGGAATGAGTCGTTTAACTGCGGAAGCCAACGGCATGCAGGCCATCGAAAACTATATCGATCTCGACCGGGTGCCGAAGGCACATGTCATGGGAGACAGGAAGGGCGGGTTTCTGCTCTGCGCGGAAAAAGGCTCAGGTAAAGTTCTGGGCGTCCAGATGCTGGCACCACGAGCCGCCGATATCATCCACGAAGCGACTCTGGCAATCCGCTTTGGTCTGACTGTCGTTGACCTCGCAACAACAGTGCACATTTACCCCAGTATCAGTGATGGACTGCGCCTCGTTGCACAAGATAATGCACGACTTCAGGGACTGCTTGACGGACCGGTAATGGCATTAGACTCCTGAAGGAGGTGGGTTCTCCTGCCCGGCTGTTGAAATACTGTTCGGCATGATCTATAAATGGCAGATGCAGTCGGCCAACCTCACCAGGTTCCGACTGTAAATGTGCACACTTGAGATCAAATTCTGACAAGCACGCAGACTGCAGATTCCGCGTCTCTGCTGGTATTTCTTCTTCTGAGGTCTTATGGGATATCGAAATCTTAAACAGGCTGTAACTGATCTTGAAAAAACTGGTCAGCTCATCCGGATCACTCAGCCGATCGATCCCAATCTGCTGGCCGGGGCTATCCAGCGACGTGTCTATCAGGCACAGGGTCCAGCGCTGCTCTTCAATAATCTTCAAGGCTGTAGCTTTCCGGCTGTCGCCAACCTGTTCGGCACTCTGGAGCGGACCCGATTTATGTTTCGTGACAGCCTGCGCAGCGTCGAAACCCTGATTAACTTAAAACTCGACCCCAAACAACTTCTCAAACAACCGACCAACCTGTTACGCGCCCCTGCCGCAGCCTGGAACCTGCTCCCTAAAAAAGTTCGAAGCGGTCCAGTCCTTCAGCAACAAACCTGCATTTCTGAACTACCGCAGATCAAAAGTTGGCCGGATGACGGCGGTGCATTTATCACCCTGCCTCAGGTTTATAGTGAAAGCCCTTCGAACCCTGGCTTGCGCAGTTCGAACCTCGGCATGTACCGGGTACAACTGTCGGGAAATCAATATCAGACGGATGAAGAGATCGGCCTGCACTACCAGATTCACCGAGGCATCGGCGTTCATCACCGCGAGGCTTTAGCCCTTGGTCACCCATTGAGGGTTAATATCTTCGTCGGCGGCCCCCCTGCGATGACAGTCGCAGCGGTCATGCCATTGCCAGAAGGGATGCCTGAAATCGCATTTGCCGGGCTGCTCGGTGGGCACAGAATTCCACTCGTCAAAGGGCCTGGTGATTTGCCTATCCCGGCTGAGGCTGATTTCGTGATCTGCGGCACTATCGATCCACGATGCAAGAAGCCGGAAGGTCCCTTCGGCGACCACCTCGGCTATTACAGCCTCGCTCACGATTTTCCACTGATCAAGGTTGAAGCTGTTTTTCATCGCCCGGATGCGATCTGGCTCTTTACGACTGTCGGTCGTCCGCCACAGGAGGACACCAGTTTTGGCGCTTTCATCCACGAATTGACCGGGACCTTGATCCCCGATGTGCTCCCCGGCGTTAAAGCGGTACATGCGGTCGATGCGACTGGCGTTCATCCACTGCTCCTTGCCATCGGCAGCGAACGTTATACCCCCTACGATCAATTGCACCAGCCGCAGGAGTTACTGACCCAGGCCAATGCCATTCTCGGGCAGGGGCAGTTGTCGCTGGCCAAATATCTGCTGATAGCGGCAGAGAATGACAATCCGCGCCTCGACATCCATGATATCCCTGCGTTCTTTGCTCACCTGCTTGAGCGGGTCGATTGGCGCCGTGACTTACATTTTCAGACCAACACCACCATCGATACCCTCGACTACAGTGGCGATGGTCTGAATCGTGGTTCCAAGGTTGTTATCGCAGCAGTTGGCCCAACACGGCGCGAACTTCCGCTGCGGATTCCCGAAAATCTCAGTCTTCCTGAGGGATTCAACAATCCACGTCTGGCACTCCCCGGCCTGTTGTTAATCGAAGGCCCTGCCTGTACACTCCATCAACCTGGGGCAGATCTGAATATTGATAAACTTTGTATTAGCCTGGGCACAGACAATCCACTCAATGAATTTCCATTGATCCTGATCGTTGATGATAGCGACTTCTGTTCTGCTACACTGAATAACTGGTTGTGGGTCACCTTCACGCGCAGTAATCCCGCCGCTGACATCTACGGTGTTAACAGCAACCTGCAAGCTAAACATTGGGGCTGTGAAGGATCGCTTATTATCGATGCGCGGATCAAGCCACACCACGCCCCACCATGGATCGACGACCCGCAGATTGAAAAGCAGGTTGATGCTCTGGGCGTCAGCGGTGGCCCGCTGCACGGAATTATCTGATTTCCAAGTTCTCCATTTGAGGTTTTACTGATGCTGATGCTGATGAAAAATAGAGATTTTGAGACGGGAACAATCGTGGTTATTCTGCCGGACCGGGGGGATCGTTATCTGAGCACCAATCTCTTCCGTTCTTCGTGCGCTGACTGTCCACCCTAAAGGCTTATTGATGAAATTGCCTGAACTGCTACAGAAACAAGCACAGCAGCAACTCGACAAATTTTGTCGAGAACGTGTTCCCTGTGAACGCTTTCAGGGACTTAGGCTCGGGTACAGCCTTACAGACAATCACGTCACTCTATTTGAGGAAAGACTCAACTCCACAGGCGAAGAGGAATGGTTGCGCACGCCAATAGCTCGTTTCAGCTATAGCCCAGATCTCAATCAATGGGTGCTCTACTCGATTGACCGTGATCTCCGTTGGCATATTTATCAGAGTATAACTCCGAGCTTGAATCTAAGCCGCCTTATCAAAGCGCTCGATGACGATCCCATCGGAATCTGCTGGGGTTAAGGCCTGCTACCTGCGAAAGATCAGTGCCACTCCGATCATTAACAAAACCACCCCGGCGATTCGACTCAAATCGAGCGGAATCTGTCGCATACCAAACAGTCCGAAATGATCAAAAACCAACCCCGTTGCCAACTGAGAGACAATCAACGCAGCCATCACTGCACCAATCCCTAACCGGGGAACAGCGAGGATCGTTAGGGTGACAAAAAAAGCTCCGAACAATCCACCACTGTATTGCCACCAATCAGCATGAACAATCTCTTTGTAAGAACCACGGCCGACACTTAAAGAAACCACCAATAGCACGACTGTACCGACTAAAAAAGAGATGGTCGCAGCATGAATAATTCCGATCTTTTCCGCCAGCCTTGCGTTGATTGGGGGCTGTACTGTCGCAGCAGCGCCGGCAGCTAAAATCGCCAAGAACAGAACCAGGTTCGACATCTTATCGCTCTCCTTCGGAGCGGCTTTGACAACTGAGGCAGAAAGGTGTTTCAGGCCGGACCTTCAAACGCTGATAGCCGATGGGTTCTTCACAAATGCGACAATCACCGTAATTTTCTCGCTCAATCGACTGTAAAGCATTACGCAACAATTGGAGTCTCTGGGTCTGAGATTGGCGACTGGCGATCGCCATCTGTTGCTGCTGCATGGCATCCATGCGCGACAAACGACCGATCGGCTCATCGAGAGCGACCGGTTTACTACTCTCAGCCGAACTCTCGAGGAAATCTTCCAGTTCTCGGCATTGCTGGCGGATCATTTCACACAATTCCCCCAGTTGACCCACTGTTAGTTCAGCCATCAGGGTGTGCGCCGTTTGGCCAGCTGTGAAACTGTCTTGAAACCAGGGTGTTTTGCTCCACCAACCAACTGAAAGAGCGCAGTTTCAGTTGTCGTGATGACAGCTCCAGCCGCACCTGCAGTCGCGACGGCCGTTTCGAAATCAGTTTTAAACCTCGAACAAATTGCGTCTTTGACCAGATGGACAACGTAACCGCGATCGAGGAGTTCGAGCAGAGTCTGCAACACACAGACGTGGGCTTCCATCCCAACCAGCAGAACCTGTTTCGCCCCGGTTTTCTCGAGGGCGCTCATAAAGTTTGGTTCACCACAACAGGAGAAACTGGTTTTTTCTATGCAGCTCTGGCTGGTCGCGGCTGTGAGCTTGTCGATGGTATGACCTAACCCTTTTGAATATTGCTCGGTGGCGATCACCGGCAAGTCCAGAGCTTCAAAGCCCTCTAGCAGTAACTCAACATGGTGAACCAATTCACCACTAACCCGGCTGTTCATCGCCGGCACCAGCTTTTCCTGCACATCGACAACAACCAGAGCCACCTGATCAATCTGTAACCAGAATTTTTCTTGAATCTCTCCCATCCTACAATCCCTTTCCTTGTAAGTCAGTTTGTTGAGGGTTTTCTTTTTTAATGCCCATCGTTCCACGCTGCCGAGGAATCTTGCCAGCAACCAGTAACATGCCCGTAGCAACTCCGACTATAAAAACAACCAGCAGCATTAACGCCCCTGGCAGACCAAAGGTCCAGAAAAGAAAATTGAAGGTCACCGTCTCCGTATTCTGGACGACAAAGGTGAGAATCGATAATAGCAGAATAAATGACAGGTAAAGTTTCCAGCGCATTGCTAGCACCTCCCAGAAAGGATCATCTTTCGTCATTAACTCACCCGCCCCCGCAAGTCAATGCGATAAAGAAGGGCTGCCTCACAAAGAGAGACAGCCCTGATAAATTCAAAAAACTTCAAAACTCACCAGACCTCAATTCTGGGAGAGAAGTCAGGAAGTGAAGAGTTCTCCATCACTTATAGATACCAGCTCCAACAATCAAGTCCGTATATCCGACCCGTTGAATATAAGTGAATTTGTCAAAGATCCCTTTTTCCTTCGGCTTCGTCCATTTATACCAAATCCAGCCCGCACCGTTTTTCTGGGCCATCTCAACGAATTCAATGAAAATTTTCTTTGGCTTTTTTTTGTTTTTATCGGTCAGTCCGAGAAGTGGTCCCTTCTTGGTCAGCTGCGGGATGATCGGATGAGCCAGCATATTTCCCTGCATATCCATCAGAAAAACATAAGTATCTTTCCAGACAAAGCGACCCTCTTTATCAGCTATCTCGCTTATTCCCACAGCACGGTTCACAAGTAACAGTTCGGCGGCTTCTTTACACTTTTCAACAATCTCATCGCGAGTTGTTTTATCCTGAGCAAAAGAAGTGCCCCCCAGCACCAGTCCAAAAAACAGAATCAGCAGTACAAATGCGGCTTTTCTCATAATTTCTCCAAACATTCATCAAAAGGGTTTTGAACATTACCTATACTAAGGCGAATCAAATACCTGACTATTTTTGTATAGTAAATCATTTTATTTATAAAATCACTAGCTACCTCCAACAAAGGCCGTCCTATTTACAGAACGACCTTTGTTGGAGACAAAAACATCAAAATTCCGAATTAAGGCTAATGTGCATCGTCCCCTTTAAGGAAAGGCGGCACAATTTTGGCGAGAAACCAGAAGATCACGAAGGGCGTGGCCATAACGGTCAGGGCGCCAAAGAGGCCCTCTTTAAAGGTTTCCATATCGTGCGGAATGATCGGTAGATGGTAATGCATGAAACCAGCGAAGCTGAGAGAAAAAGCCTGCCCGCCGATAACAACATTATAACGCATCATGAAAACACCCATGAGCACCAGTACCGTGGCGAAAGTGGTTCGTTTGACCGTTCGGCCCGGCAAAATCATCAGCACAAACGGCAAGATATTACCGAGGCCGTACTGAACAATGAAGATCTTCGTAAAGTCTCGCTCCAAGATAACCTCGCGGAGAATATCCCAGGATTTAACCTGAGTGTAACCGCGGAAAATAAGGTCAAGAATCTCCAGGGTGAGAGCGGCAATCATGAAATAGAGCAGGTAGTTGGCGGTCATGCCAACCTCTGTCTCCAAGGAGCCCTGTAGAGTTTCAACTGAGGGTGCGCTCGGATCTTTAGACCAGCGCGACAATTTGCGCTTGGCGAGAAATTTGCGTCCCTCCTGAGCGAGAACGTAGCAAAGAATACAGAGCGCAATCCCTGAAACAACCGCTGAACAGATGAAAATGACCGGCATCAAGGGCGTCATCCAGAGGGCATTGGCCTTGACCGAACCGAAGATAAAGCCGGCATACCCGTGCAGAAAGCAGGCGACCGGGATACCGATGCTGGCCAGCATTTTGACAGCCTTATGGTCCTTTTCAAGGGACTCTTCACCGATGTCCATCGCACCCAGAGTCAGGACCTTGAAAATCAGCAGATAAAGGCTGTCCATACTGCTCCGGTTCGACTTGGCCTGTAGTTCATTCGTCCGCAACACAAAATGCTTGCGATAGACAAACCAGATCTCACCGGCAACGATGAAAGCATAGGCCAGAAAGACGATCCCGAAGGCTGAAATCGCCGATGTAAAATGCGGCGTCATCAGGACATTTATCCCTCGTAACGGTTGCTGCAGGTGCAGCATCAACGGCATCATCGCCACCGGAAGCAGGGCAAAAGAGAAGACCAGCGAAAAACGCGCTATCTCCCTCAACTTGGTCACACCAAAGACGTGGTAAAGAGATGAAAGAACGAAAGCACCGGCAACCAACCCAGTCATGAACGGGTACATGACGATCTGAATCGACCAGTAGATATATTCGTTCGGTAAAACGAACAGCTCTTTGGTCGTCCAGGCCTGTCCATGAACTATCAGATCTACAACTTCAACCATGATTAACGCACCTCCTGGGCAAGACCGATATAAAAGGCCTGTGGCCTGGTACCGAATTCATCCTTGAGAACCCCGACTCGTTGATTGAGAATCATCTTGGTGACCGGGTCGTTGATATCACGGATATTGCACATTTTTCGTGCCCCAAAAGGACATGCATTGACACAGGCAGTCTCAAGATCCTTGGCTAACCGGTGGTAACAGAATGTGCACTTGTCGGCTACATGGGTAATCGGATTGAAGTAACGTGCGCCGTACGGGCAGGCCATGATGTAGTAACCACAACCGATACACCAGGTTTTGTCGACCAGCACCGGCCCGGTATCGGTTTTGTATGTGGCACCCACCGGACAGACCTGAGTGCAGGGGGGGGTTGCACAGTGGTTACAGAGTTTCGGCACAAAAAACGCCTTGCCGACGTTTTCTGGATCGATCTCCTTGTACTCTCCCCTGCCAAGATCGACCCGACTTTCGGTAAAACCGTAAAGAGCACCGTCGGGACTATCGACATAGCGCCGATCATCCTTGGTGAACACGTAGCGTTCGACCCAGGTCCGGGTAACTTTCGCTCCAAACGGGATGTCATTCTCGGTCTTACAGGCTTTTACACAAAATCCGCAACCAACACACTTATGAGTGTCGATCAGAAAAGCCCAGTGAATATCTTCGTTAGCCGCCAGAACCTCTTTCGGATCAATCAGATCCAACGCCGCAAGAGGAACCGATGCACCGGCGATGACGGCAATCGAACTTTTTACGAAATCTCGCCTCTTCATCGTTACATATCCTCCAGTCTCGGATTGTGTGGATCGTGACATTCTACACATTCGTCATCGACGTTGTGTTCCTTAGGATCTATGCCGGGGATGCGGTGCCGCTCACTAGTGGCATAGGGGAGATCGGTGTGGCAACGCAGACAGAGACCTCTGCCGCGATCAATGGTCAACTCTTCAGGTTCATCCGGGTGATTAAGGGCCGGACCATGGCAATTTTCGCAAGCAATGATACCGTGGAGGTCTTCGGTGCGGATTTCCACTTCGTCACCGTGACACTCTGCACAATACTCGTGCATTTTTTGCTTGCCGGTATCGCGATACTTGATGAGTTGGGATCTCGCGTCATCCTCGGCGGAGAAACGATGGTAGGAGTACATGAAGCCCGCCTTACCTGACCCAAAATCGTCTGGGACATAGAACAGTCGGAAGACTAAAATTCCAACCACGATACAGATAACCACAATGAGCGGTCGCCAAACGTGACTTTTCACTGGTGCACCCCTTCTGAAAGGTTTAAATGATACATAACACTGTTTCCATGATTAAAATGCTCGTAATTTCAAAGGAAGCAGTCCGCAACGGCAGCGTAAAAATAGTATTTTCTGTATTATTTGTCAATATATAGCGTTTTATTTTTCCAGCATGTTTAATTTTTCAACTTGGACCAAAAGGCACAAACTGGCTGAGACCGAAAGACTTAAATCTCACTATCAGCCGAGTACTAGAAAAGTGTTCTATTTATTATATGTCATATATAAGAGAAGCCCTCCCTCAGATTTCGAGGGAGGGAGAGGCCGATTAACGCCTCAAAGAGGTTCCTCGGGCTGCTGAATCGGTTTTTTCGTCGGACTCGTCAGGAACATCTGATCACCGATGTACGAACCTATCCCGTCATCGGCAACATGAAAATCACCGTTGAGAATCGGAATCGCCACCCGCAGCAGCATGGTAAAGATGAACATGCCGGTGGCCCAAATCCCCATAGTAACCAGAAGTTCGACTCCAGTTGGGGCATACTCATAGATTTCATGCAGCACATCAGGGATAAAACCGGGGATAATCAAACCCATCCCTTTTTCGATATAGACTCCGATAAATATCAACACACAGCCCATGACAAGAGTGACATGGTTAGTCCGGGTTTCAGGAATCAGGAAAATCAGAAAAGCAAACAGGTTGAAGATTATCGCTGTCCATATCCAGGGGACCAGAGCATTGTGCCCATGCAAACCAAAAAGCAGGTACTCCATCGGTGCCAAGTGCTTGGTTGCAGTGTAGAACTCCTTGAACAGTTCGGCGCCGAACAGAAATAGGTTGATGAATATGGCATAGGCGATCAACTCAGCAACCTTGTGGATCGCCTCATCCTTGATTTTAAAACGGGTGTATTTCCGGATCAGCAAGAAGAGGATAATCATGAGCGCCGGACCGGCACTGAACGCCGAGGCCAGAAAACGGGGGGCAAGGATCGAAGCATTCCAGAAGGGTCGCGCCCCAAGGCCATTATACAAAAAGGCGGTCACCGTGTGGATCGAGATCGCTGCCGGGATAGATAGCAGCAGCAGGGGGGTGGTAAACGACTCGTTGGCCACCCGTTTGTAGTAGGTCTTATAAAGGTAATAGACCACAATCACCAGGTTGAGCCCCAGGTAAGCATTGAGGACCACAACATCCCAGGCAAGCATTGAACTGGGAAAATTAAGATTACCGATCTTGGGGATCAGATGCCAAAAACGGTCGGGTCGCCCGAGATCGGCAGTCACGAACATCAGGCACATACAGATCGCGGAAATTGCGAGCAGCTCACCCAGAACCGCTATTTCCTTAATCGGTCCCCAATTATACACATAGGCAGGAATAACCAGGAGAACTGCGGCGGCGGCCACTCCAACCAGAAAAGTAAAGTTGGAGATATAAAAGCCCCAGGAAACCTGGTCCCGCATAGCGGTAACCCCGAGCCCATGATTGAGCTGATAGAGGTAAGCGGCAACTCCGATGCCCATCAGAGAGAGCAGGATCGCCACCCAAGCATAATAGGCCTTGCTCCCCTTACCGATCAGGACGAATGTACCTTTGTAAAACGACCAGACTTCACGTAATTGCATGGTAGACTCCGCAGGTTTAGGTCGCGTAGAAATAGAAGAATTTGGGTTGCGTATTCAGGTCTTCCTTGAGGATAAATACCCGCTTATTTTCAATCAGGTAACGGATTTCACTATCCGGATCGAGTAGATTGCCGAACTTGCGCGCTCCGACCGGGCAGATCTCCTCACAGGCCGGATATCTCCCCGGCTGTTCTCGAGTTCGCTGCACACAAAAGGTACATTTCTCGACAACCCCGACCGGACGAGGTCGATTCCCCAGATAATGGGTGTCAGGATTGACCTCGTCTGCTGGAATCGTTGGCTTGCTCCAGTTGAAATGACGCGCCCCGTACGGGCAGGCAGCCATGCAGTAGCGGCAACCGATACACCAATTGTAATCGACGACGATGACACCATCGGTCTCCGTCCAGGTCGCCTGTACAGGGCATACCTTGGTGCAGGGCGGGTTTTCACACTGCTGACACTGGACCGGCATATAGAAGTGGCCCTCTTCGGGAACTTTTTTCGGATTGTAGTAATGCTCGGCCTTGTCGAGATCGACACCTCTCTCTTTGTCAAGCTGCACCACCCGGATCCAGTGGACCTGCGGATCGCGCGACTGGTTGTTTTCTGTCACACATCCATAAACGCAGCGGCGACAACCGATGCAGCGCGAGAGATCAAGACCATAGCCGAACTTCACTCCTTCGATCGGCGCTGTTGCCTTGACCTTGACCGGCTTGCCATACTCTTTGCTGTAGCCCTTTTCGAGACGCGCCAGAACCTCCTGAAGTTCCTTTTTGCTCAACTCCCGAAAATGCTGCTGAAAAAAGGACTCCCAGACCGAGGCTGAAGCCGTAGCTGAAGGAAGTGCTATAGCACCTAATCCCGCAACAAGCCCCTTAAGGGTTTTACGACGACTCAACCTGAAAACGTGATCATCCTGTTTCTTTTGATCCGGCATCTATATTCTCCCTGAGGATGGCTGAATAAAGTAAGTTTCAGTGCCGAGCCTGCCCGGGTCTGACTGGTGGGGGCATCGGGGTTAGGGACTTGAATTTCGGGTCGTGAGGATTATGGCAATGTGCGCAAAGCAGATACTGCTTATCACCATTCCAGTAGCCGGTCCGCTTGCCGTGGATACCAACCTTCCAATCCCGGAACTTGACACCATGACACTGCCCGCACAGTCGGTAAGATTCGGAGAATTCTATAAGCTCACCCGAGACCAGTCGCAGCTTGTCCCGATCATTCGGATTGTGACAATCGAGACACCAGCGCTGCCCTTCGGCGTGATGCAGGACGATGTCGGTATGCATATCTTCGAGCTCACGACGCTGTAGATTCGGCTCCATGTCAGCATGGCAATCACTACAGGGGAAAATTCCTTCAGAAAAAGGGGCCGGAGGGACTGCAAAGGATTTTTCCGGTTCACGGTTCTTAATCTTGTAAGGTCGCAGCGCTTCTGCCGCAGACCTCTCTTCAATGACAAGGTTGCCTGAGCGGTCGAAATACTTCTCCTTAACCGCACTGGCTGGGTCAGGTGCACCGACCAGGACCGCAACCAGGACCACAAAGGTCAGCAGGGCGAAAAACACAGGTGTTCTACTCATCACAACCTCGCCACGGGGATAAAAGCTGAACCGACAGTCGGCAAAGCTAGATCCTCTGAAATTTCTCCCATAAAACCAAGACCAATAGAACAATGTTTTTAATTATTGAGCAAGCCAAGCACCCAAGTCAACAATTATCTCAACCCTTCAATATCCTTGCACTAAATTGAAAGTCTGGTATATTTTTCGAGCTCATTGTATCCTTAGTCTCTACGACAATCGCAACTTCAATCATTTTAACTTTCGGACATACTACCAGCAAGCGCACTTATTTAAAATACTGTTTGATAAAATGCCGGAGGATTTCATGTCGACCCAAACTAACCTCGAATCAAACCTTTCTGACCTCAGTAGTCAAGTTGAAGCCCTGACTCTGCGCGTTAATCAACTGGAACAAGCGTTCGCGGCCGGCACCCTGCCTGAACTCTCAACTCCGGCCAGTGTCGCAAAGTCCGAAAAGAAAACCGGTAACCGTCTGTGGCAGCTGGTGGGTGGCAGCTCACTGCTACCGCGTATCGCAGCTCTCTGCTTTTTAATGGTGGTCGCTCTCGGCCTGCGCACCCTGACTGATGCCGGAACCATCGATCCGCAAATCGGGTCACTTCTCGGCATGGTTTACGCTGCGGCCCTTGGCCTTGCGGGCTGGTTCCGCTACGCCAAAAAGAGTGTGCTGGCGCCAGTCTTCTCGATCACTGGCGCTCTATTGATGTTCAGCATCGTACTGGAGTCTCATGCTCGCTTCGAATCGATTCCAGCCGAACTGGCCTACCTGACTTTAGCAGCAACAGGGATCGGGCTTGCTGCGACCAGCTATTTTCAACGAGTCAGCCTGCCAATCCTGGTCGGCACATTTGGCATGTGCTTCGCCAGTGTAGCCATCGACTGGCCAGCACCCTTCTTCCCCTACCTGGCTCTGGTGCTCTGCCTTTCAAACATTCTGGCCTTCTTTGCCACCCGCCTACATCGCTGTTCGTGGCTGCGCTGGGTGACTCTCATTGCAACAATTTTCATGCTGATGCTATGGCGAACCAAGCTCGGCAGCTTCGTCAACTTTGGGGGAGAACTGCAACACAACCTGGCCCCTGGCTGGATCTATCCGATTTCATTTTTGCTAGCCGGCACCTTCATCGCTATTGCACTTATGGGCATTCTACGCTGTGGTGAGCAGAGAATCTCAAAGTTCGATCTGACCTTGCCACTGATCAACGTTCTCTGGGCACACTGGTTTGTGCGCTATCCGGTAGAAAATCTATCACTTTTTGGTGGGCTTTCAACCCTGGTTGCAATTCTTCACCTTGCCATCGCCTGGAAGTTGTCGAAACGCAGAGCTGCACGCGCCCCCGGGATTAATGCCTTCACTCTAGCGGGCGCTGCACTCCTCTGTGTTTCTCTCCCCGACCTGCTTGGCAGTATGCTCTATGCTCTGCCACTCCTTTCGGCCCTGGCGCTCGGAATCAATGCTGTTTCGAACCGATGGGGCAGTGGAGGAATGCGCGCTACATCATATATGCTCCAGATCTTTGTTACCCTTTGTCTAACTTGGTTTCTTGGTGGGGAAGGAATCTCAGATCACTTTTATAACGGCATGATCGTCAGCGCAATTTGCGGCCTTTTTGGCCTGGCACATTATCGCTATTGCCGCAAGACGCCACCGCCGGAAGAGTCCACACTCTTCAGCAGCTTCGACAAACGTGATCGCAGTGCGGTTCTGGTGTTACTTGCAGGCCTCGCGAATGGCTATTTCATGACCATGGTCCTGGTCTATCAGGGGCTGCTGCTTTACCCTGACGTTCAACTGGCTGAGGCCCTTGCTGCAATTCAATCTGTCTCAATCAATGGCGCAGCCACGGTGATCATGGCCCTCGCTTTAGCCTGGCGTAATAAAGAATTACGCAACGTCGCTATTCTCATCATTATCATTGGCGGTGCCAAGGTCTTCCTTGGCGATATGCTCAGCATCAGTGGCCTTGGCCTGGTGGTCAGTATCTTCTCCTTCGGCATGGCCGCGTCCCTACAATCCTACGCATTGACCCGCTGGCAAAAAGTTGAGGCCTGGGAACGTAGCCATGCAGAAGAATTATCACTCTCTGAGGCATCTTCTCCTCAGGATAATAACGCTACAGGTTAAGACTAGACTGAACAACCACCCTCTTGGGTCAAGTGAGGATCTAATGCCTCCATAAGCTTTAAATACAGTATTTTTAAAGCCCGAACCGGTGGGAACCTTGCGTAATTTGTAACAAAAAAGACCGACTGTCCTTCATGGACGGCCGGTCTTTTTTGTTACAAATCAACAATCCCCCTGACTCACTCAGTCGAGGCTGCGGATCCAAAGTGACTTCGGATTTACCAGGCTTCGTTCAAACCTTTCTGAATTTCGCGGAAATCAAGCGCAACGGAATCAAGAATCGCATTAGCATATTCGTTATTATGCACACCGTTGGTTCCATCATTGCGCACCAGGCGGAAGTTATAGAGCGCTTTCTCGTAACGAGCCCAGGCCTCAGTGGTTGTCCGCTTACGCTTGTCAGCCTCTTTGAGTAACAATTCGACTTCAGAGCGGATCAACTTCAACTCTTTCATCTGAGCTTTTGTTTCACTAGCCCAATCGGTGAAAATCTCTACATAATCGGAGTCATGACAATTGACACAGGTCTCTGATGTGGGACGGTACTGACCGTCTTCTGCGCCGATGTGGCATTCCTCGCAGGTAATGCCATTGCCGTACATCAGACTCGCTTCGCCAGCAACACCCTTGGCACCAAGGCCGGTATTCATAGCAACCTGTGCTTCATGACAGGTGTAGCATTCAGACAGCAACGGAGCCGAAGAACCCTCATTTTCATCATGGCAAGTCAGACACATATTCATCCGGTCACTCTTCGTGTTGACCTGGTGAATCAATCCGAAATGACATGAATTACACTCCATCTCAAACGATTCGATATGGAAGCTGTGATCGAAATGAGTCCCGCCGACAAAGGTATCTGTCATAATGTCGGGCAAACCCTTACGCATGCGAAATTCTGGATTTATGACCGAATCAAGCATCCGCATTTCGACGACCTGCATCGTGTATTTGTGCTTTTTACGATAGGCGGCGTTCCCCTCATCAGTATGACAGAACATACACTGCTCAGAAGGAACAAGATCGGCACCCGGGTTCTCAAGGATATGGATTTTCTCCTCTGGAGTGATCGTCAACTGCATATAAACGTCTTTCAGACCACCGAGCTTCGCCTTTACATAGCCAACAACACCGGGACGACCATGACAGTCGAGACAAGAAACGCCTGCTTCCGCATGACCCGAGTGCTCCCACGAGTCGACCTCGGCAAGGGCACCAAAGCCCTTAGCGGGGTGACAGAGGTGACAAAACTCAGGCTCAGATGTCATGTGCAGAACCTGAATGTTCACATAGGTAAAACCGGCAACAGCAACCAGCGTCATAACTGTCACCAAAATCAGATGACGACGACACCAGCCCAGAAAATCCTTAACATTCGCTCCCATGAATCACCTTCCTTTTTTTGAATACAGAACGGGTCCTGCAAGCATAAAAACAAGCCTTGAGAACCCTTTATTTGGTTATTTATTCGCTAACCGGGAAACAATAAAACCAAAGACAAATACCCGAACTACCGTCAAAATGCAACCAAAAAGTGCATACTGCATACAAATTGAGATTTCGTTGCCTCACCTTACAATCAGTCTATAACCGCAATATTTCTAAGTTTCAATACAAGCAACAATCCATTTAACAACACAAAAAAAGGGCGTCTCTTGCGAGACGCCCCGAATGGAGGTTCCTCTGCTTTTTTCAATGCAGGTTAGCGGCATACTGGGCAACAATTGGCCAAGCCATCAAAACTGCTGAGCAAAGCAAGGTTGAGCCAAGAATCAGACCTAAAACACACAACCAAGCGGTAGCAAATGGATTGCTCACTTCGGTTGTTTTAGCCATCTCGACACTCATCACTTGATCGACTGTTCTTGTCGCGGTCATGGTAGCCTCCCTTCAGTGGGTGTTGTTGTTCCTGTACAACCTCCGTTAATGACGACCCCCTGAATCATTCAAGCCGAGAGATCGTCTAAAACCGATCGCGCCTTCGTGGCAAGAGGCACATCGGGTGCTTGATGCAAAAGCCATTTCGCCATCATGGCAGGCACCACAGTAGCGCCCCTCTGACAGTGCTAACATATTGAAATCTTGTTCTTCCTGAACGGCTCGAGCCTCCATTGAAAATAAATCATTATGACAACTATCACAGTCAAGGCCAGCTTCTTCAACATGACTCGCGTGACTGAATAGCACTCCGATCACCGGTTTGTCATAATGGATATCCCCCCCCGAATCATCGGCGAATACAGGCATGGCAACGAACCCCAGCAAGATCATTCCCAACAACAGTTTCTTCATCAATCTTCTCCTGGCCGAGATTCAGCCTCTGGTGTAAAAAACATTTGGCTTGGTCCCAGCTTCTGGCCGCAGCACCCAAACGGTTCTGCTGACCTGATGGACCTCACGATACACGCGACTTTTCGGATCTGAAATATCACCAAATATCCGTACTCCGGCAGGGCAAGCCTCAGCGCAAGCGGTTAAATCCACTCCCTTGCTAAGTCGAGTATCGAAACAGAAATCACACTTATCTACAGCCCATTTTTCCTCGTTGAAATAGCGTGCGTTATAAGGGCAGGCCAACTGACATGACAGGCAGCCGATGCATTTCTTAACATCCATCATGACGATACCGTTTTGTTCATTCTTATAGGTAGCCGCCGTCGGACAAACCCTGGCGCACTGCGCGACGTTACAGTGATTACAGAGCACCGGCATGAATTCAACCTGCTGATCAATTCCATCTGGAATCTGTCGCTCAAGGATATTGGTGCGAAATCCGTACTTGGGGATATCATTCGTTGCGGCACAGGCCTCGATACAACGCTCACAATCAACACAATAATCCAGATGCATAACCATGCTGTAGTGCGGCCTGTAGGGGTACTTGTCCTTAAACTGGCCTGGGGTTGCGTAGACTTTTACAACCACAGACACCAGCGACAGGAGCGAACCTCCGGCAAAGACACCTGTCAGCTTTAATCCCATCTTGAGGAAATGGCGCCGCTCATCATTTGACAGGGCCTCAACCCCTTCATTCTGCTGTTTGTTTTTAATCAAATTCCTGATCATATCTGTCCACTCCTGCGAGACAATCGCACTTAATGATCCTCGACCTTATGACCGTTAAATATCTTTTCACCCAGCAAGAACAAGAACCCGGTCAATCCGAATGCCCCGAGCGTGATAATAATTTCGTTTGTCGACGGGAAATACTGGAGAAGTTCGGTAAAGCCGGTCACATTCAGATCGATGTAAACCGGGATGATCTGACCAACTATCACCATGTTGTAACGCATGAAAAATGCTCCAAGAAGCATTAGTCCTGAGGCCAGAAGCATCATGCGAATGTTTGTTCCGCGCGAAAGGATATACAGCACCAGCGGCGCCAACAGGGCCATTAAAATTTCCCCCCCCCAGAAGCTCAAGGCGTAGGGCCCGGTCAGCATCGCCATGACCCCGACATATTGACCATTTGGCATACCAACCAGGGTCGAAACAGTGCGCCAGATTGTGAAGAAAAGGATGATGCAGATCATCAGAATAGCTACCTTGCGAGCGCCGGCCAGACAGGTTCTCATCATCGGCGTGAAGGGTTCACCATTAACCTTCTGCGCAAGGATCTGAAAGAAGATGATTGCAGAGGCTCCGACCATCATTGCAGACGCGATAAAGAAGATCGGCAGATAGGGCCCATGCCAAAATTCACGGCCATTCAACAGGCCGAAAACACCTGCTAGATTGCTAATTGCGGCAATCTCCGCGAGCAGCGCCACGAATCCACAGGCGATTGCTGGCCGATGACGACCGATGAGCAGAAAAATAAATTCAAAGATCATCAGGCAAAGCGCAAAACCATATAGCGTCCCCATCCACCAGATACTCGAGGTAAAATTCGGCGAGATGATATTGTAAATCAACATCCGGATCGGCACCTTAATCTCGGCCAGAATTACGAAGAACCCCGACATCAATGTAACGATCGAAAGAAAGACTGCCCTTTGTGCAATAGGCATGAAAGTCTTACTTCCAAAGATATGTCCGATTGATGAAATCAGGCAGAGTCCGGTCGCGGTAACGACAAAAAATATGTAGCCCGAGATCAACACTCCCCAAGGTATTTCACGGGTTACATTATAAATCGTATGATGTCCGCCAACTGTTGCGTAAAGCGCTGCTATTGCACCAACCAGCATCAACACACCCGAAAGCAATACCGCGACGTAATAGCCGTTCCCGCCTGAGCGCAGGCGGCCAACCAGGGCCGATTCGATCTCACCCAGGGTTAAACTTGATGGAACAATCCCATTTGCCATTAATTCAGTCTCCCTGATCAACAACTAGCTACCCAGTGAAGGATGTTTCAGCGGGTTTCGACTTTTTTTGAGCCAAATACTTTCCCAGAAGGCAATTCGGACCTCATTTGGATGCGGCGCAAGTGAAAAGCGCCCATTCAAACTGTCCCGCACTGCTTCTTCAACAAAACTCCACTTACATTGTGGACCACTCCAATGTTAACCGCTGTCAAGGTTCGAAATGCCTTGGGGCCAGTTTCTCCCGTCAACACAACCTCTCCCCCTGAAGTCACACCAATTCTCAGATCTCTAAACTCTCTGTTTATTTTCATGGCTCTCATTAATCCAAGGGCCGTGCCAGTTACCAATAATCTTCTAAAAATATTATTTTCTATAAAAATCAGTACCTTACGAATGGTCAAAGTAGTAATCTTAATTTTCAAATCGGTCGTGACGTTGCAATTGCAACGAAGGATTTTTTAAATTATCAATTCGGAGATGAGCCGTTCATCACTATCTATCAATAAGGTTAGAAGAAAGGCCTTTTTGGTTTATTTATCAGCCACACTAATCACTTCGTTGCATTCATGTTGCACCCATGTTGCATAATCAAAACTGCATCAACCAAGCTATCGTCAAATATTTTATTGTAGTTAAAGTCGTACTTTATATTATTTATTACTCTTTCTTTGATATGATCATCACTTCAACTTTGACAATTAGTAATGTAGGCCACTAGAACTAGCCTTAATCACAGAGTTCCACTGGAGGTTTGAATGAATCTCAGAATTATAATGCCACTGATACTGCTTATACTTTCAGCCGGTCCAACTTTTGCTGAAACTGGCATCATAGAGATTTACACCGCCCCCCCGGGAGCAGAAGTTTTCATTGATAATATCTACGCTGGGCTTACTCCTTTTACCGACCCTGATATCGAAATCGGACCACACCAAATTTCACTTCAAATTGAAAAAACTGGGACAACCCATAGCTTTTCAGTCACAATCGACAACATTAATCCTCAAATCTACAAAATAAATTTGCAGCAATCACGACCCACTTTCTTTAATGGCGTCATGGAAAAACCAACCATTATTGTCGATCGTGGCAACATTCAATTTGCCAGCGTACCCACAGGCGCTCTGATTGAAATTAACGATAAGGAAATGGCTAAAACTCCGGTCAGCTTTCGAGATGTCGACACTGGCTCTTATCAGGTCAAATTTCTGTTTGAAGGAAAAGTACTTGAGGGAGAATTCAAGGTGTATAAGAACGAAACCAGTAAGTTGATTGCTGATTTTAAACACGAACAAATCATTGACAAAGGGCAGGAAGAAATATCAAAGTTGAAACGCCAAGAGAAGGGGCGGACCAATAAAGCTCTAAAACAAAAAGAATTGGCCCGTGAAGAACATGTTTTGCATGAACTTAAAGAGCTACAACCTAAAGTGCGTGAAAAAATTCTACGTGCTCGAGACCAGCAGCACCTAACAATTTCGATTGAAGAGATGTACAACTCCAATCGCTCCTACTACTATATTGCCCTAAAGCTTGACCCGACCGTTGTCACTTATTACAAGCTACCCTACGATCGCCTTACGCTTGAATTAAAAAATCTGAAAAAAGGGAAGTCTGCTCGACTGGGGGATTACTATGAGGGTGGTTACGTTTTTCGCTATGGCAAACACACACGCCGCGGGCGATTAAACAGCAGCAATTTTGCGTCTTGCCGTTTCACACTTTACAATGAACTGACGATCAAAGTCCGTTATGATCCGGATGATTTTGGTGCCGGCCAAGGCAAGGGGAAGGTTTTTGTCAGCGTCAGATAACATTGACAGCAGGCATTAACAAAGCTCGTACTTTTGCATCCAACGCCAAAGGGTCGTACGATCTACCCCAAATTCATGTGCGGTGCGATTTCTATTTCCATCAAACCGATCTAGTGCCGCGCGCAACGCTGCCTCTTCTGGGCAACCACGACGTCGTCTTGAACTCTCAGGGTCGGCAATTCGGACACTCTCAGGCAAGAGCTCAGCACTGATTTCTCCATTCCTGCAGAAAATAATTGATTGCTCTACAATGTTCAACAACTCCCTGATATTCCCAGGAAACTCATGTTCCATCAATAAACGCATCGCCGCCGGAGAAAACCCTCGTACCGACTTCGCATACTCTAAATTGAAGCGATCTAGTGCCATATCAAGCAGGAGGGGAATGTCTTCGCGTCGTTCGCTTAAAGAAGGAATTGTGAATCCTATAACATTAATTCGAAAATATAGATCACGCCTGAAACTCCCATCTGCAACCATTTTCTCTAGATTACGATGAGTTGCAGCAACAAAACGTACATCTGCTTTCATCGGTGATTTTGCGCCTAACGGCTGATACTCACGATTTTCCAACACGCGCAAAAGCTTGACCTGCAGGGCAAGTGGTAAATCGCCTATTTCATCAAGAAACAACGTCCCGCCCTCCGCCATCTCGAGTCGCCCGGGACGACTTTCAACAGCGCCCGTGTAGGCTCCGCGTCGGGCACCAAAGATTTCCGCTTCAAGTAAAGGTTCGGGCAAGGCCCCACAGTTAACGATAACCAATGGCCCCTTAGAGCGTGGGCTCAGTTTGTGGATAGCACGGGCAAATAGTTCTTTCCCGGAGCCACTATCTCCCTGAATCAATACTGTGGCATTACTGGCAGCGATATCAGGCATAACATCAAAAAGACCGTGCATCCCTTCATTACGACTATAGATTTCTTCAAAAACATATTTGCTCTGATATGGCTTTCTTTCCACCGCGCGAGAGAGATTACGCAGCGTCTCAACGGCTCCTACAATATCACCCTGTTCATTTCTAAGCGGCGAAGCGTTTATAGATACACGCAGTGGTTGATTATGTTTATTGAAGATATCAAGCTCTTTGCCTGAAACGGACTCACCAGAGTGGATAGTTTTTTGTACCGAACATTCCTGACGGCACATTTCACTCTTGAATATATCCTTGCAATATTTGCCAATTGCCTCTTCTCGTGCATAACCTGTCATCTTTTCTACTGCATGATTAAAAGAAATAATCCGCATATCGCTATCAACGGCGAAGATGCCGTCAGCAACACTATCAAGGAGGTTATGGTTCGGCGGCAGCCCAGAAGCGGACGCATCAATACTGAGGTTGATCAGTTGATCTAGATTTAGGTAACGACTCGGCATCAACTCTCTCCCGATTGGTATAAATCCAATTTCGAGGTATCTCCATATGCACGGGCAAACACGGCCCGACTCCTTAACGCATAACGCTTGCTATAAACACAACCTAAGTCAATCACATGAGACCACGCTGTCCAGAGTTGGAACATAAATACATATTTGATAATTAATATCAACAGTTATTGTGGGGAGTATAACATTTGCATGTTATACTCCCCACAATAACTGCTCATTTCTCAACCAGACACAAAAAAACCAGCTCACCGAATATCTGAAGATATTTCGGCAACCTGGCTATCTCATTGAGATCCTATAGGCTTTCCGTCCCACCCTTACGAGTGGTTTAGTATTATCGTGTATCAACTCAGTATTTTCGAATCATAATAAATTTACACTAATTGTTTTGTCAATACATTTAATGGTCAAAAGGCTCAAATAGCTGGAGACCTACATAAATGGAATATTATACGAACATCTTTTCAGACTTTTTTATGCGCACCAAACTACAAAAAATTAAAAAAAAAGGGCGCCCCATTGGGACGCCCTTTTTTTATAGAACTTTGAAAATCGCTTTACTTGCCAACCATCTGAGCAATGGTCAATTTTGTGGAGGTGTCCACAAACGGGTTAGCAAAGAGAATGATCATGGCAACAACGAAAACATAGATGCCCAGAGACTCGATCATCGCCAGACCAACCATCATGGTGGTCATGATCTTACCGGAGGCACCAGGGTTGCGGGCAACACCCTCAACTGCGGATTTAATGGCCAGGCCCTGACCAATACCGGTACCAAAAGAACCAAGACCCATGCCGATACCTGCAGCCATTACACACCATGCGAAAAATTCCATTTTGTACTCCTCTTTTTACGGTTTATATTGTTCCTATATTGTATAGGACTGCTCTTCGCCCCTGCGAAGAGAAAATAACTTAGTGCGCCTCTTCCAAAGCACCAGCAATGTAGATCATCGCCAGCAGGGTAAAGACAAAGGTCTGAATAAAGGCAACCAGGACACCCATCAGCATCATCGGAACCGGAACAAATAAAGGAACCAGACCGATAAAGATCATCAGTACGATTTCATGACCCCACATATTCCCGAAAAGACGCAAGGTGAGCGAAAGGGGACGCGCAATGTGACCAATAATTTCAATGATGAAGATCAATGGAGCGAGCCACAAAATCGGGCCCATAAAATGCTTAAGATAGGCAGCACCGTGCTTTTTGAAACCAACAGCATGGGTCATGACAAAAACTGTCAAGGCCAGAGCGGCGTTGGTATTGACGTTAGCGGTGGGTGGCATAAACCCAGGTATCAGAGCGATCAAGTTTGACACCAGGATAAAGAGTGCAAAGGTCGCAATCAATGGGAAATACGCCCTGCCTTCTTTGCCCATAGTCTCTCCGAGCAAATTATCAAGACCACTAAGCACAGCTTCCATTAGGTTCTGAACCCCACCCGGAACCATCTGTATTGCGCGTGAGGCGGCAAATGCAACAGTAATGAGAATTGCCATGACCAGCCAGGTGTAGGTCACATGTTCACCCAGATTGATGTGCATCTGTTCGGTCAGCCATTTCAAAAACAGAAAAGGATGAGTCATAATCTGAAAGTCTCCTTACTATATGAACAAAAAAGTCTAATAAAAGCGTTTAACAGTCGTCAGCAACAAACTCACAACAACGACCGACAACCCAACAACAAGGGCCAGAGGATGAACACTGTAATGCACAAGAAACAGATAAATCGCACAACAAACAACCAGTAGGCGCAAGAAGTAATTCCGCTTGAACCCTCCGGCGGTATACTGCTGCGGCGTACTGATAACCCTGAACAGGGAGCGACCCATCCAACCGAAGTTCAAAATAACGAGCAAACCTCCGGCCAGAATCCCCAGAGTTACTGACATTGTTTGCCAGAACAAACTAGCCAACAGCATCAGTATCAGCACGTACCAGTTCATTCGGCCAATACTCTGAATTAACTGATCGTCAGGATTGGTCACGCCCAGAGTCCGTCTTTTCCTGATCCTCTTTTTCTTGTCGCCGTAATTCACGGGTTGTCATAATAAAGATATTTCGAAACCCGGAAATAATTCCCAACCCTAAAAAACTCAACGTGAACCAAGGCGAAGTACCAAACCAACGATCAAGATAGTAGCCCATGGCCAAACCAATGAAAGTGGCTGCAACCATCGAGATTCCAACGCCTGAAAGAAAACTCAGCGATCGAAAAAGCTGTTTGTTGTCTTCTGCCATAGTCAATTCCTTAAGCCCAGAGGCCGGTCGGCGAAGCCAAGAAATTGTATACAGCATACAATCCGCCGCAAAGCCGCATTTAAATAGCACGGCATGAACATCAAGTCAACCGCAAAGCCTCCCTCTGACAGGGTCTAAAGTGCAGCGAAAGCCTTAGCCGCAGCCTCGATCGTCTGATCGAGATCGTCCTGGCTATGGGCAACGCTCATAAAGCCAGTCTCAAATTGCGAAGGAGCAAGATTGATCCCGGAATCGAGCATACTGCGGAAGAAACGACCGAAGGCATCAGTATCGCTTTTAAGCGCATCTGCGAAATTGTTCACAGGGCCTTGCTGAAAAAAGGTACAGAACATGCCGCCCACACGATTCCAGCAAGTGGGAAGCGATGAATTGCCAGCCGCATCAAGCAGACCTTTTTCAAGGTAGGCACTCTTTTCTTCAATCTGCTGATAAAAACCCTCTTCCTGAAGCAGTTGTAAGGTTGCGATTCCGGCACTCATTGCCAATGGATTTCCCGACAAGGTACCCGCCTGATAAACGCCGCCTTCCGGAGAGAGTGCATCCATGATCTCCCGCTTGCCACCAAAGGCTCCAACCGGCAAACCGCCTCCAATAATCTTACCCAGACAAACCAGGTCGCCGCGCACACCGAAACGTTCTTGCGCACCACCGTAAGCGACCCGAAACCCGGTCATGACCTCATCAATGATCAGCAGAATTCCTTCGGCATCACAGAGGGTACGCAGACCCTCGAGAAAACCAGCAGCCGGCGGGACACAGCCCATATTCCCTGCGATAGGCTCAATAATGATACAGGCAAGCTCTCCCTTGTTGGCAGCGGCAACTCGCCTCACATCTTCTAGATCGTTATAAGTGGCAGTCAAGGTGTACTTGGCAAAATCTGCAGGCACACCGGGTGACGTCGGCACACCGAAAGTGGCCAGACCGCTGCCGGCCTTAACCAGCAAGCTGTCCGCATGGCCATGATAGCAGCCATCAAATTTGAGAATCTTGTCCCGCCCGGTATACCCACGCGCCAATCTGATAGCACTCATGGTTGCTTCGGTACCCGAGGAGACCATCCTGATCTTTTCAATATTCGGGTAAGCCCCACAGACCATCTCAGCCAGTTCGGTTTCGCGGGCGGTCGGGGCCCCAAATGATGCACCGCTGGCGGCCGTCTGCTGAATTGCCTCAACCACTTTGGGATGGCAATGGCCGAGGATCATCGGCCCCCAGGAACCAACATAATCAATATACTCGTTGCCATCGGCATCAGTAATGCGGCTGCCAGCAGCCTTTTTTATAAAGATAGGATCACAACCGACCGACTTAAAAGCCCGAACGGGGCTATTAACTCCCCCTGGTATTACAGTTTTCGCTTTGGCAAAGAGTGATTCCGAAGTTTGACGATTCATAACGATCTGGCCTTTCTTCTATACAAAAACTAAAAAATAAGCATTCCATCAGGCATTTTGTGCTCAAAAATTGATAGCGACTTGGTTATCACGCCCCTGATTGACTGTCAAGAAAAGCAAAAATAATTGCCATCACCCAAATCACATTCAACATTTACATACAAACGAATCTATCGAAACCTTCAAACGAAAACATTGTTATATTTATGCTTGACTTGCACGTAAACGTCTGCATAATGAGGACACAGTATTTTCACAAGTTCGAACTCAAGGCATAACCAAGTCAGCCACATCAGCGGCTCAACTTATTTAGACAAATTGAGCAATTCAGAGGAAACACGCGCTGGCCATTTCTGTACAACCAAATCATTCATGGCATAATTGCCATGTGGATTACCGTACAGGCTATGTAAGCAGATAACTACAGCCTAAAAGAGAGATGGATGGCCAACCGAGGATGCCAGAATGAATAAACTACCCTACAAATCAATTCCAGCCATGCTCCGCAACAGTGCGGCAAAACATGCACAGCGACCTGCGATCAGCTACAAAAAATCTGGGGAGATTATCACCCTCAGCTATGCCGAATTTTACCAACGAGTCCTGATGGCTGCTCGTGGGTTGCGCCGTGCGGGCATGTCTCCGGGCGACCGGGTCGCAATTTTCTCTGAAAATCGCGCGGGCTGGGCAATTTCAGATCTTGGGGTACAGTCCGCCCGCGGCATTACCGTACCGATATATGCTACCAACACTGCGGAGCAAGCTGCCTACGTTATCAATCACAGCGGGGCACGAATCGTCTTTGTCTCTACCCGTCAACAATACGAGAAGCTCCTCGCGGTCCGCGATCAGCTTAAAAATGTGGATCTGGTCGTCTCCTACGAAAGCTTTATCGGGCTCCGTGAATTACCGGTCTATTCGCTCTATCAATTGTCCGAAGTTTCTTATCCGCTGACCGACAAGGAGCAGCAGGAGATCGAAGGCTGGATCGACATGGTCGAACCTCAAGATCTGATCACGGTGATTTACACCTCGGGAACCACCGGCACCCCCAAGGGGGTTATGCTCAGCCAGTCCAACATGGTGTTCAATGCCTATGCTGGCCTGAAGAAACTTGAAGGGCTTGACCCTTCCGAGATATTCCTCAGTTTTCTACCGCTCAGCCACGTGCTCGAACGCACTGCCGGTTACCACGGAGCGTTGATGTCAGGCTGCCATATCGCCTTTGCCGAAAGCGTTGACAAGGTGGTCGAAAATATTCTCGACTTCCGTCCCACCATCATGGTCAGCGTGCCGCGCCTGTTTGAAAAAATCTACTCGCGCATCTACGAAAACGTTCATCAATCCAGCGCACTAAAACGCAAGCTCTTTCATCGTGCGGTGCGCCGTGGCCGCGAGTACACATTGCTCCGCTACATCGAGCCTGGTCCGATCAGTTTTTTACTCCGTCTGGAACACAAAATTCTTGATCGCCTGGTTTTCAGCAAAATCCGCGCACGCTTTGGTGGCCGACTGCGCTACTTCATCTCTGGCGGTGCTCCCCTCGACAAAACAATTAACGAATTTATGTGGACCATCGGCATCCCGACCTTTGAAGGCTACGGACTAACTGAAACCAGCCCAGCGGTCACACTTAACGCTCCCTGGCGTGTGCGTTTCGGCTCGGTCGGAACCCTGCTTGAAGAGACTGAGGCCAAACTCGCCGAGGATGGCGAACTTCTGCTAAAAGGGCCGCAAATCATGAGCGGCTACTATAACGACCCACAGGCCACGGCAGAGACGTTTGAGGATGGGTGGTTCAAGACTGGTGACATCGCAAAGATTGATGAGGATGGCTATATCTTTATTATCGATCGCAAGAAGGAGATCATCGTCACTGCTGGCGGCAAAAACATCGCTCCCCAAGCGGTTGAAAATGAACTACGTCTCGACAAGTTCATCTCACAGGCCTACGTTTTCGGGGATCGAAAACCCTACCTGGTCGCGCTACTGACGCCCAACATTGATCGAATATTTGAGTTCGCAAAAGCCCAAAAAATTCCTTATCTCGATACCAACGAACTGGTCAACAGCAGCCGGACCCTGGAACTATATTCCGAGCGGGTTGCAGAGGTGAATAAACGTCTCCCACCCTATGAAACAATCAAGAATTTTGTTCTGTTGCCGCACGAGTTTTCAATTGAAGGTGGCGAACTGACCCCAACCTTGAAGATGAAGCGTAAAGCCATCTATGAAAAATATCGTGACAAAATCGAAGGTCTTTACCATGACCAGAGCGTCACGGCACCAACCCCCAAAGGAGAAGAATCATGAGGCAGATCAATAAAGTTGCCGTTTTAGGAGCGGGTGTCATGGGCGCCACGATCGCCGCACATCTAGCCAATGCCGGGCTCGATGTGCTGCTGCTCGATATCGCGCCCACCAGTCTGCTCCCCGCCGAAGAGGCTGCCGGGCTGACTCTCGAAAGCCCGCAGGTCCGTAACCGTATCGTCATTAACGGTCGCGAAAGCCTGAAAAAGATGAAGCCAGCGCCGCTCTACCTGCCACAGTATCTGCAGCAGATAGAAGTCGGCAACCTCAGCGATGATCTTGCTCAACTCAAAAGTTGTGACTGGGTGGTTGAAGTCGTCATCGAACGGATGGATATCAAGAAGAGTCTGCTGACCAGCCTGGTTCCACATCTGGCCGATGGGGCGATCCTCTCAACCAACACCAGCGGCCTGTCGGTCAACGAAATGGCCGAGGTGCTACCACCAGAAGTGCAGAAAAACTTCCTGGTCACCCACTTTTTTAACCCGCCACGCTACATGCGCCTGCTCGAAATCGTCCCTTGCGCAAAGACCGATCCCAAGATCGTCGCCGGGATGTCCGATTTCATCAGCCGGCGGCTCGGCAAGGGTGTGGTCTTCGCTAAAGATACCGCCAACTTCATCGCCAACCGCATCGGGGTTTACGCCATCTTCAAGGGGATGGAGCACATGCAGGAGATGGGTTTGACGGTGGAGGAGGTCGACAGCATCGCCGGGACCGCTACTGCACGCCCCAAATCAGCGGCTTTCCGTACCGCCGACCTGGTCGGCATCGACACCCTGGTCCATGTCGCCAACAACTCATACGAATATCTGCCCAATGACGAAGAGCGGGACGTTTTCAAGATTCCGCCGTTCATGCAACAGATGGTCGAAAAGGGCTTGCTCGGCAACAAGAGTCGCCAGGGTTTTTACAAGATGGATAAGTCTGGTGGTAAAAAACAAATTTACTATTACGACTACAACGTTGGTGAATACAAACCTGCCGAAAAACCGAAGTTCGCCTCGGTCCAGGCGGTCAAAATGATCGACGACCCAGCCAAAAAAATTGCAATGATGGTTGCGCCCGGGGACAAGGGGAGTGAATACGCCTGGCGCACCCTGCGCGACAGCCTGATCTATACCCTCAATCGAATCCCCGAGGCTGCCGACGATGTGGTTAACGTCGACAACGCCATGAAGTGGGGTTTCAACTGGGAGATCGGTCCCTTCGAGATGTTCGACGCCATCGGCGTCAAGAACTTCGTCACGCGCTGCGACAAAGAGGGTATCGCCTTCCCGGAAAGTCTCCGCAGTATCGAAAAATTCTATCGTTTCAACGAATCAGGGATCAAAGAGTATTTCGACCTGAGAACCAGCAGCTATCAGCCAGTCGTTCAGGCGGCCGGGATCATCGATCTGCAGATTCTCAAAAAAGCCCAGGGTGTCGTCGAGAAGAACTCCGGCTCCAGCCTGCATGATTTGGGCGACGGCGTCTTCGGTCTCGAATTTCATTCCAAGATGAACTCGATCAGCGGCGATATTCTGGCCATGACCCAGAAGGCAGTCAAACGCGCAGAAGCCGAAGGCGTTGGCTTAGTGATCGGCAACCAGGGGACCAACTTCTCGGTCGGGGCCAACCTGATGCTGATGGCCGTCGCTCTGGCCGAAGGTGCTTACGACGACATCAACATGATGATCAAACAGTTCCAGAAGGCGACCATGGCCCTCAAATTGGCCAAGGTGCCAGTGGTGGTTGCACCCTTCGGCATGACCCTGGGTGGCGGATGTGAATACGCCCTGCACGCCTCGGCAATCAATGCTTCAGCCGAAACCTATATGGGTCTGGTCGAAATCGGTGTTGGCTTACTGCCAGCCGGTGGTGGCACCAAAGAGATGTGCCTGCGCGCCGTCGAACAGGCTGCCCACACCGGCATCGACGTCACCCCCTTTATCTTCAAATATTTCCAACAGATCGGCATGGCCAAGGTTGCCATGGGCGCGGCTGAACTCTACGACATGGGTTACATGCGCCAGGCCGACAGCATCACTATGAATCCCGAGCGCCTGATTGCTGATGCCAAGCAGAAAGTTATCGGGATGGCCCCCAACTTCCGACCGCGCCGCGCGGCGGTCAACGTTCCGGCACCGGGGCGCAGCATCGCAGCCAGCATCAAGAGTCAACTGTGGAACATGCAGGCTGGCGGCTTTGTCACTGCATACGAGTTGGAGGTCGGCGGGCTGATCGCCGATATTATCTGCGGCGGCAATGTCCCGGCTGGCACGCCGATATCTGAAGACTATCTATTACAGCTTGAGCGCGAAGGTTTCCTCAAACTCTGCGGTAACAAAAAGACCGTCGAACGGATTCAAAACATGCTCAAGACCGGAAAACCGCTACGGAATTAAGAGCAAAATGGCCACCAAGACACCAAGAAAGACATTTTAACGCAGAGACGCAAAGAAAGAGAGTCGGAGAGAAGAACCTTAAACTTTGGTTATGTTTATAACCCTTAATAGGTTTTGCTTGTCTCTCCGCCTCAGCGTTAAATAGCTTTCGAACTTACTTGGTGTCCTTGGTGACTTGGTGGCTAAAACGAATTTAAGAACAATTCATACGGAGGAATATACAGATGAAAACAGCATATATACTCGCAAGTTACCGCACCCCAGGTTGCCGGGCAAACAAAGGAAAGTTCAAGGACATGCGTCCTGATGACCTGGCTGCCGCGGCGATGGCTGGCCTTATTGAACGCACCGGCATCGATCCGGCCAGTATCGAAGATGTCATCCTCGGCTGTGCCTTCCCCGAGGCGGAGCAGGGGATGAACGTTGCGCGCATCGCCGCCATGAAAGCTGGAATCCCCTATCAGGTCCCGGCACAAACCATCAACCGCTTCTGCTCCTCGGGCCTGCAATCGATTGCTCTGGCTGCCGAGCGGATCATGGCCGGTTTCGCCGACTGTATTCTCGCCGGTGGCACCGAATCGATGACCACGGTGCCGATGGGGGGCAACAAGTACAGTGCCAATCCTGGACTTGTCGCTGAGTGGCCTGAATCTTTCGCTTCCATGGGCGTCACCGCCGAACTGGTTGCCGAGAAATACAGTATTGATCGCCTCGCTCAGGATCAGTTCGCCGCTGCCAGCCATCAAAAAACCGCGGCGGCGATTGCGGCCGGACGGTTCACCGATGAGATCATTCCGGTTGAAATCGAACAGACCGCCATCATCAAAGGAAAGGCCCAGAGCAAGACTGAACTGGTGACTATCGACGACGGCGTACGTGCTGACACCACCGCCGAAGGGCTGGCCCGGCTCAAACCGGTCTTCAAACTGGGCGGCAGTGTCACCGCCGGGAACTCCTCACAGATGACCGATGGTGCCGCGGCAACCCTGGTGGTCTCAGAAGACTATCTGAAGAGACTCAAACAAGACCCGATGGCCCGCTTTGTCGCATTCGCCGTCCGTGGTGTGCCGCCCGAATTGATGGGGATCGGACCGATCGAAGCGATCCCGGCGGCACTCAAGATGGCTGGTCTCAAGCAGGAGCAGCTCGATCTGATCGAACTCAATGAGGCCTTCGCTGCCCAATCTCTGGCAGTGATTAAGGATCTCGGCCTGAACCCGGAAATTATCAACGTAAACGGCGGCGCCATCGCCCTGGGGCATCCACTGGGTTGCACCGGCGCAAAACTGACCGCCACCTTGCTGCACGAGATAAAACGCCGCCAGGGAAAATACGGCATGGTTTCAATGTGTATTGGTGGTGGCATGGGCGCAGCTGGAATTTACGAACTTCTTTAACCCTAAAAATAGACAGAGCGAGGCAACCATGAGCAAGCAAGTGAAAAAAGGTGGCGAATTTCTTATCGCCGAAACCGATTGCAGTGAAATTTTCACCCCCGAAGATTTCAGCGACGAGCAGAGACAGATCGCCGAAACCACCAGCGCTTTTGTTGAAAACGAGATCTTCCCGAAGATCGACGAAATCGAAGCCGGTCAGTTCGACCTGGTGGTTGAAGGGATGAAGAAATGTGGTGAGCTCGGCCTGCTGATGATCGATGGTCCCGAAGAATATGGCGGTCTCGAACTCGACAAGGTGACCAGCATGCTCGCCGCCGAAAAGATCGCCCCTGCAGGGTCTTTCTCTGTCGCCTATGCCTGTCACACCGGCATCGCCACCCTGCCTCTGGTCTACTACGGCACCCCTGCCCAGAAAGAGCAGTATCTCGAAAAGCTGTTAACCGGTGAATGGATGGGCGCCTACTGCCTGACCGAACCGGGGAGCGGTTCCGATGCGTTGGGCGCGCGCACAACAGCCATTCTCAGTGAAGATGGTAGCCACTACGTTCTCAACGGGACCAAGCAGTTCATCACCAACGGCTCATTTTCTGATCTCTACACCGTATTCGCCCAGGTCGACAAAACTAAATTCACCGCCTTTCTGATTGAGCGGACCTTTGAAGGGTTAGTCATCGGCGCCGAAGAGAAGAAACTCGGCATCAAGGGTTCTTCAACCACCCAGATCATCCTCGATAACTGCAAAGTCCCGGTCGAAAACGTTCTCGGCGAAATCGGCAAAGGGCACAAGATCGCCTTTAACGTTCTCAACGTCGGACGCTTCAAGCTTGGCGCAGCGGTCACTGGTGCGGCCAAGTACGCCCTATCGGTCGGCATTAAATACGCTAACGAGCGCAAGCAGTTCAACACCCCGATCGGCAAATTCGGTGCTATTGGTGAGAAGCTCGCCAACCTGCAGGCCGAACTTTTTGCCGCAGAATCGTTGACCTACCGTCTGGCCGGTCTGCTCGATGAAAAGCTCGCGACAATCGACAAGTCTGTCAGCAACTACTACGAAGAGTACATGAAGGGGATTGAGGAGTACGCCCCCGAGTGCGCCATCGCCAAAGTCTATTGCTCCGAAGTGCTGGCGCATGTGGTCGACGAGGTCGTCCAGATTCACGGCGGCTACGGCTTTACAGCCGATTATCCGGCTGAGCGCTTCTATCGGGATGAACGGATCAACCGGATTTTCGAAGGGACCAACGAAATCAACCGCTTGCTGATTCCGGGGATGATCCTTAAACGCTCGATGAAGGGTGAGCTACCACTGCAAGCCGAAGCGATGAAGGCCTTCGAAGCACTGATGACTCCGAGCTTCCCGGACCTCGACGAAGAGGATCCCTTTGCCGCCGAAAAAGATCTGCTCAAAAACCTCAAGACTCTCTTTCTGATCCTGGCCGGTGCCGGGGTGCAGAAATATATGGAGAAGCTTGTTGAACAGCAGGAGATCCTGATGGCGGCGGCCGATGTCACCATCCAGATTTTCGCCATTGAAAGCGCCGTTTTGCGAGCTGAAAAGGGCTATGCTAAGGCGAGCGAGAAACGTAAGGAACTGCTCAAAGCGGCGGTGAAGGTTTGCACCTTCAACGCCACCGAGATCGCCGGAACCGCCGCCAAGCGTGGTGCCTTCTATGTTGAAGAAGGCGACACCCTGACCATGATCCTCTCCGGTGTGCGCCGCTTTGCCAAGTACGATGCCAGCGGTCTGATGCAGGCCACACGCCTGCTCGCCAGCAGCTCCCTCGAAGAAGAGAAGTACCTGTTCTAACCAGAAAGAAATATAGGGGCAGGTCATCCTGCCCCTCAAATACTCAATATGATTAAGCAACACACCATAACCACCCCCTATATGGTCGGCGATGTGCACTTTTACAGCGCCAGACTTGAAGGGGAGCTGGTTCTCTTTGATACCGGTCCCCTGACCGATCAAGCCTGGCAAATGCTTGAGGCGGAAATTGATCTGGCCGAGCTGCGCCATGTGTTTATCACCCACTGTCATATCGACCACTGGGGGAATGCCGCACGCCTCGCCGCTGAGACCGGCGCGACACTCTATCTGCCGCAGCGCGATGCTGACAAGATTTCCCACCACCAGCACCGCATCCAGGGGATGATGGATGTGATGGGAGGCTACGGCTTCGACCAGGCCTATCTCGACGAACTTCGCGCCGAAATCGACAGTGATTCAACCTTTCCGCCATTTCCGCAGCAGTATCAGATTGTTGAAGAATCGCTGGTTCCGCAAAAGCTCGGTATCGAAGTTCTGCCTTGCCCGGGCCATTCTCAGAGTGACCTGGTCTATCGCATCGGAAATCAGGCCGTCAGTGGTGATGTGTTGCTGCGCGGCATCTTCCAGTCACCACTGCTTGATATTGACCTGCAAAGCTTCAGTGGTCGCTTTCACAATTACCGAGCCTACTGCACCAGCATCAGCACCCTTGTCAGCCTGCGCGATTGTCAGATTTTACCCGGTCATCGCTATAGCATTGAATCGGTTGACGAAACCATCCTCTTTTATCTGCGTAAATTGATCAGTCGGGCGATTCAACTCAAGCCCTATGCCCAAGAGAAAGATATTGCCGCCCTGATCGAGCACCTCTTCGGCGACCGCCAACTCCCCCTCTTCGGTCTCTATCTCAAGGCCTCAGAGATCATCTTCATGCAGGATCTGCTCGCCGAGCCACAACG
Organism: Deltaproteobacteria bacterium; assembly: GCA_024280485.1. Taxonomy (GTDB): domain Bacteria; phylum Desulfobacterota; class Desulfuromonadia; order Desulfuromonadales; family Geopsychrobacteraceae; genus Geopsychrobacter. The sequence goes on along the minus strand of JAJRQB010000165.1, from coordinate 13,958 downwards.
ACTGAGACAGGTCCTCGAAGACGCCGGTCTTTTCGCAGCACTGGCCGATGATTTCAAAAACCTTTAAGTGAAAGAGATAAAGATGAATGATCCACTATTCTCACCTTGGAAACTCGGCCACCTGGCGCTTAAAAACCGCATCCTGATGCCCGCCATGCATCTGAACATGGCCGATGACTATCAGGTCACCGACAAGCTCTGTGCCTTCTATGCCGCGCGAGCCAAGGGTGGCGCGGGGCTGATCGGCGTCGGCTATGCCAGTATTGATCTGCTCGCCGCCCATATCGGGCATATCGGCGCCCACGACGACAGCCATATTCCCGGGTTAACCCGCCTGGCTGAAACCATCCACGTCGGTGGTGCCAAGACCTTCGTCCAGCTCAATCACGCCGGACGCTACAACCATTCAATGCTGACCGACGGACTACAGCCGGTCGCCCCCTCGGCCGTTCCTTCGCGCCTGACCGGAGAGACCCCGCGTGAGCTGAGTGACAACGAAATCGAAGAGTTGATCAGCGCTTTTGCCGCCGCTGCTCAACGCGTTGCAGCCGCTGGCTTTGATGCGGTTGAAATCCTGGCGGGCACCGGCTACATCATCAGTGAATTTCTTTCTCCCTTGACCAACAAACGTCAAGACCGCTGGGGCGGATCCTTAGAGAATCGCATGCGGTTCGGACTGGAAGTGATCAAGGCCGTCAAGCAGGAATGCAACCTGCCGCTCCTGGTGCGGATCAACGGCAACGATTTTATGCCCGGTGGGATCGGCCGCGAAACCCTGCAGCAATTTGCCTCCGAGCTCGAAAAAGCTGGCGTTGATGGCCTGAGTATCAATGTCGGCTGGCACGAAGCACAGATGCCACAGATCGTCACCAAGGTGCCACGCGGCGCCTTCGCCTACCTGGCACGCAACATTCGCCAGCAAGTCTCTATCCCGGTGATCGCCGGACACCGCATCAACGATCCGGACACCGCCCGCGAACTGATCGGCCAGGGCTGGTGCGATGCCGTCGCCATGGGGCGCGCACTGATCGCCGATCCCGAGCTGCCGAACAAGGCCGCAGGCGGAAACGAGCAACAGCTGGTACATTGTGTCGCCTGTGGACAGGGCTGTTTCGATGCCCTGTTCAAATTTCAGCAAGTCGAATGTCTGTGCAACCCGCGCGCCGGGCACGAAGATGAAGAGATCTCCCCAGCCTCAACCTCACAGATGGTTCTGGTGGTCGGTGGCGGTGCGGGCGGTATGAGCGCGGCGCTCTCTGCGGCTCGACAGGGTCATCGAGTCATTCTGTGTGAAAAATCGACTCGACTCGGTGGGCAACTCGATCTGGCTGGTGCGCCCCCAGGACGGGAAGAGTTCAGTGTTTTGGCTCAAGATCTGGCACATCAGATCGCGGCAGCGGCAATCGAAACCCGCCTTGAGACAAGTGTCGATGTCGAACTGCTGCAACAGATTCAGCCCGACCGCGTCATTCTGGCGACCGGCGGCAAACCACTGGCACCAGCCATCCCCGGCAGTGACCTTCCGCATGTGGTGCAGGCCTGGGATCTGCTGCAACAGAAAGCGACCGCCGGCAAGCGCGTGGTGGTGATCGGTGGCGGCGCAGTCGGCATCGAAAGTGCGCTGTTGCTCGCCGAAGAAGCGACCCTGCCAGCCGAAACCCTCAAATTTCTGCTCGTCCATCGCGCCGAAGATCCCGAAGAACTCTATCGCCTCGCCACCCAGAGCAATCGTGAGATCTGCATCGTCGAGATGATCAACAAGCTCGGTCGCAACTTTGGCAAGACCACACGCTGGACCATGCTACAGGATCTGGAGCGCTATGCTGTCCAGAGTCGCACCAAGGTCAAGGTGACACGTATCACACCCGAAGGGGTGCTGCTCGAAAGTGAAGAGGGCGAAGAGCTGTTACCGGCCGACACCGTCGTACTGGCGATCGGCACCCGCGCTGAAAATCCGCTGCAGAGCATCTGTGAAGAGTTGAACATCCCGTGCACCACCATCGGTGATGCACGCAAACCGGCGATGGTCTTCGACGCCGTCCACCAGGGGCACAAAGCCGGACAGGAGGTTGCATGAGTGGTCTGGCCAAACTTCCGGCCCTGCTGGAAGGTGCGCGTAAGTCACCATTCAAGCTGAAGCTGCTGAATCTGTTCCTCGGCCGCCTGATCCCTTTCAACCGGCCACACGGCGTACACATCCTTGAATTAGGGAAAGAGCACGTCAAAACCACAGCGCCCTACAAACGCAAAAACCACAACCATATCCGCGGGGTCCACGCCTGTTGCATTGCGACCGCCGCCGAGTTCTCATCGGGGCTGCTCTTCTTATCGCGCCTGAATCCAGCCCGCTATCGGCTGATCATGGCGCATCTGGAGATCGACTACCATTACCAGGCTAAAAGCGCGATCATCGCCGAGACCCGTATCAGCGAACAGCAACTCAAGGATGAGATCCTCAAGCCGCTTGCCGACAGCGACAAACTGTTGTTTACTCAAAACACAGAGGTGCACGACGCCAAGCAGAACCATGTCGCCAGTGCTCGTGTCACCTGGCAGATCAAACGCTGGGACAAGGTTAAAACCAAGGTCGATTAAAGATGCGCCTGACACCCCGACTGCTGAAGTTCGTGCTCAACATCTACGGCCCCTATCTGGGCGCCGGGGTCAGGGTCAAACGGATCAGCACCGACTGGTTGGAAATGGATCTGGCGATGAAGTTGCGCTGGTACAACCGCAACGCTATTGGGACCCAGTTCGGCGGTAGTCTCTATTCGATGGTCGATCCGCACTTCATGCTGCTGCTGATGCAGAAGCTCGGCAAACAGTATGTCATCTGGGATCGTGCGGCACAGATCGATTTTTTATCCCCCGGCCGCGGTGAAGTGCGAGCAGCGATCCGCCTGACCGAAGAGCAGGTTGATAACATCCGCAGACTGACCGCAGACGGCACCCCCTGTCGCCCCGAATTTGACGTCGAGATCACCGACCCGAACGGCCGAGTAATCGCCCGGGTGCACAAAACTCTGTATGTCAAACGCAAGTCATCCGAAGCATAAGAGGTCAAAATGAAAAAACTTATACTCCTGCTGGTTCTATTGCTGAGCATCGGCGGGCTGGCTGAGGCCGCTGAGGTCGCCGGGATCAAACTACCCAACAGCGTCGAAATCGGCGGCCAGCAGCTGCAACTTAACGGCTACGGCATCCGCAAAAAATACTTTTTCAAGATCTATGTCGGCGCGCTCTATACCGCACAAAAAGTAGCCACCGCAGCCCAGGTTGTCGATGCGCCCGGCGCCAAACTGATCCGCCTGAATTTCCTCTACAGTAAACTCGAAAAAGAGCGCGTTGTCGGCGGATTCGCCAAGGGGATTGCGGCCAATAGCCCCGAACTACGCCAGGATCCTGCCGTTGAGCAGTTTCTCGGTTGGTTTGATAAGGAATGGGTCGAGGGGGATCGGGTCGACCTGGCTATCACCGCCGACAATCTGGTCAGCGCCACACACAACGACCGTCTATTGGGAACGGCCCAATCTGCCAATCTCGCCAAGGCTTTATTGCTGAACTACTTTGGCAGTGAGCCTGTTGATGACGATTTGAAAAACGGCATGCTTGGGGATATTTAAACCTCAAACCTTTGGTTAAGCCACAGGCTTTTTGCCACGGATTTCACGGATACAATCAGATTTTATCCGTGGCCAAAATAGCCTGTTGCCTTTCAAGAACCGCAGAGGGACCATCACATGGGACACCACAGCACCAGCAAAAGCAGCATCGTGCCTTTGATCGACCGACTCAACAAGTACCCGATTGGGCTGGTCGATAACGACAAGCTGCGCCAGATTCTGGCGATCCTCTTCAGTGAAGAAGAGGCCTTTGTCGCCTCGCGCTTTCCGCTACATGAAGCGACCCTCGCCGAGCTGGTCAAGCGCACCGGCTATGCGGCAGAGCCCTTGGCCGCACTGCTCGAAACCATGGCTGACAAGGGGCTGGTGATCGACATGCCCCATAAAGGGACCGTCTACTACCTGCTGTTGCCGGGACTGATCGGTTTCTTCGAGTTCACCTTCATGAAGCAACGCGCCGATCTGCCGGTGGCAGAGTTGGCCAGGCTGATGGGGGAATATCTCTACGAAGATCCAGAAAACGGTCAAGCCAGTGAATTCTTCGGCAGCAAGACGCCGCTGACCCGTTCCCTCGCCTACGAAGAGACTATTCCCGTCAGCTCGCAGGTCACCAGTTACGAGGGTGCGCGTGAGATCATCCGCAAATCGGGCGGCGGCGCGGTCGGACTCTGCTACTGTCGCCACAAGAAGGAACATCTGGATGAAAGCTGCGCCAAGGGCGCGCCGGTCGCGGGGACCTGCATCTCCCTTGGCAGCGCGGCCAAGTTCATGGCACGACGTGGCTTTGCCGAAGAACGCACGGTCGACGAACTACTGGCGGTGATCGACAGCGCCCGCGAATACAACCTGACCCACATCACCGACAACATCCGCCACAAACCGAGCTTCATCTGCAACTGCTGCTCCTGCTGCTGCGAACTGCTCGCCGGAGTGCAAGCCGGCTACAGCGAAGGAGTCGGCAAGACCGGCTTCAGCGTCGCCGTCGATATCGAAAAATGCACAAACTGCGGTCTCTGCGTCAAGGCCTGCAACGTCGCAGCCCTCAAGCTTGAAGGGGAAAAGGCCACACGCCAACTGACCATTGCAGAGCATGTCTGCCTCGGCTGTGGAGCCTGTATTTCTACCTGCCCCAAGGATGCCCTGAGCATGGTGGCTGTAGCTCCGCCGGTTATTCCGAACAAGAAGAAAGAACTATTCAAACAAATCCTCAAAGAGAAGAAACGGATGACACCCTTTGTGGTGGATGGAATCAAGCAGAAGATCAAGCAAATCCTGCCGAAATAATCTATCTGGGAGAATCCTTGACAAGAGTGGCAGAGAGTATCGACAATCGTCTGAAAATCACTTGAACTTGAACCCTATGGAGAAATAGATGCTCTATCTTATCCACGCCTTCGACAAAACCGACCATCTGCAAACCCGCATGGACAACCGTCCGGAACATGTCGCCTACCTGAAGAGTTTCGGCGAAAAACTGCACGCCGCCGGTCCAACCTTGGATGCCGCTGAAAACATGAACGGCTCGCTGGTCATCCTCGACCTGGCTGACCTGGCCGAGGCCGAAGCCTTCGCCGCCAACGACCCCTACGCCAAAGCCGGCCTCTTCGAAAAAGTCATTATCCAGCCCTGGAAAAAGGTGCTCCCATAAACAGGGGGGAAACAACCCTCAGGGTACAGGACAATTGCACCGGCTGTGGCGGCTGCGTCGCAGCCTGCCCGGTCGGTGCTTTAACCTTAAATAGCGAACACCCCGGCGGCAGTGGGCGTAAGCTGGCCCAGGCTGATCCCCTGCGCTGCAATCTCTGTGGCGTCTGCCTGCCCGCCTGCCCACGCCAGAGCCTGGTGCTGGACTGATTTTCTGATCAAACCCGCATCCTTCTCAGAGCGATTCTGCCCCTGCCCGTTACAAACTCTTCCGCACCCTATTCAAATTCGCACCTCGCGCGGTTATACTGAAACAGTCTCCCTTGCACAAGGGATCCGCTCTCCATTCGCTCCAGCACCGGGGGACCGCCTATGCCAAACCAAGATGCCAGCTCCAATAAAACTCCCGCGCTCCCCGATCCCCAAGACCTGAGCACAACCACACCCAAACCCTTTCACCTGCTTCGCTATTTTATTCTGACCAGTCTCCTGATTATTCTGACGACAGCCGTTCTGATGCAGTTTATCTACCGCCGGGCGGCGGTGAAGACCATCATCACCCTCGGCGAAATGACCAACATCACCCTGGCTCAAACGGCCCTGTCATCGATGCGCCCCCAGCTTCTCGCCTATTTGAAGCGCATGGAGAACGCCAGCGCCGAGGACGCAAAAAACCAGACGGTCCCGCCGGAGCTGGTTCAGGCCATGCAACGCCTGACCAACGAAACCGCCATTGTCCGCATCAAGGTCTACAATCGGCAGGGGGTGGTTATTTACTCGACCCTGCCGACCCAGATCGGGCAGATCCAGCTCGATAATCATGGCGTACAGAATGCCCTCAGCGGGCAAACCATGAGCGAGCTGATTTATCGTGACAGTTTTAATCGATTTGATAAGGAAGATAACGACAGCAACCTGATTCAGACCTATCTGCCCGCGCGGGATGAACCATCCGGCAGGACCCTGGGGGCCTTTGAAATTTATTTTGATGTCAACTTTCTCGTGAAACACACCGAGACTTCGCAACTGCTGATGCTCGCCTCTCTGAGCGGGGTCTTTCTGCTGATGTTCGTATTTCTGGTTGCCAGCGTCTGGAGGGCCGCCGGAGTCATAACGCGCCAGGACCACATCATCCGCGAGCGCACTCATATGCTGGAATTTCTCACGGCGAAGATGCTCAGCGATCAGGAAGTCGAGAAAAAGAATATCGCCCACGGCCTCCATGAGAGCGTGGCTCAGACCCTGTGCGGCATCAAGATGCGGCTAGAGGCCATGACGCAGGAGGTCGACAAAGACAGTCCCCTGCTCAATTCCTTAACCAGCCTGACCGGTTATCTGCAGGAGGCGATCAGCGAAACCAGCACCATCGCCATGCGCTTGCGCCCCTCCAGTCTCGATGAGGTCGGCCTGCTGAAAACCCTGGAATGGTTCATCAAGGATCTGAAAGCTGCCCAGCCTCTATTGACCATTGAACTGGAAACCAATGTCGAGGAGGAGGAGATCTCGCAGGCGTTGAAGATCATCATCTTCCGCATCGTTCAGGACACCCTGAATAACCTCGCCACCCCGGCAGAGGCGGACCAGGTCAGGCTGCTCATCAGCGGGAAGAACGGCGCGATTGAGCTGGCGATTGAGGAGAATTCACACCGCTACGCCAGCGAAGCCGTCTCCACAGGTGACCAGATCTACAAAGCAATCCTGCCGATGCGCGAACGAACCCTGCTCTCCGGCGGCACCTTTTCGTCCGGCCAAAGCGGTTCAAGTCACACTCACAAATCCCGCTGGGATGTTTGAACTGCGCGGATAGCCCCTTATGAATCGGCAGATTTTTTACCATACCGGCTTTGCCCGCAACTGAGGCTCAGCACAGAAAACCAGACGAGGGGACTGACAAATCGTGGCTGTTTAATTTAAAATGACGAGATAGTGGCCGAGGTCATCCCTGGCATTATCACTTGATCGTACCTTGATAAAGACAGGTACTTATGCGGTTTGTGCTCTACAACATGCGGTATGCGACCGGTCCGAGAATCCACAGATCGGCCAGCTCTTCAAAAAAGAACTTTGAAAAGATCAGCGATTTTCTGCGCGAACTCGAGCCCGATCTGGTCGGCCTGATCGAGGTGGATCATGGTTCCTATCGCAGCAACGGCCAGAACCAGGCTGAGCAGCTGGCCAAGTCGCTCGGCCATTATCACTCCCATTCCATCAAATACGAGCATGGCTCGGTCTGGCGGAATGTTCCGATCATCAGGAATCAAGGGAATGCATTTTTAACCCGCTACCGCATCCGTGACGAGACCTTTCACTTTTTAAAGACCGGGATGAAACGGCTGGTCATAGAACTCGAGCTGCAGCATGTCGTGGTGTTTCTGGTCCATCTATCCCTGGGAGCACGCACCCGGCACCAGCAGCTGAGCGCCCTCTATGAGCTGGTTAAAAAGACCGATCGCCCCTGCGTGGTCGCGGGAGATTTCAACATGCTCTGGGGTGAAACCGAGATCGACATGTTTCTGGCCGCAACCGGGCTGGTGAATGCCAACGTCGATAGCTTGCCCACTTACCCAAGCAAAAATCCAAGCCGCCATCTCGATTTTGTTTTGCACAGCAAAGGGATTAAAGTCCGCAACTTTCAAGTCCCACAGGTGCAATTCTCCGATCACCTCCCCGTATTGGTCGATTTCGATGTCGAAGTCGCCGAAGATGACCGCAAAGTCCCAAGGCCACCACACTGCTCCTGTCGTGATAAAGGGGATATTCCGTCCCCCTGCGACCAGACCTGCGGATCAGCAGAGAATAGAGTCAAAAAGTCCCCAAAAAAGGAAGGACTAAAACCAACCAACCGATTTTCTTGACCGTTTAGCCATGCCACCTGTAGACTGTGACAAATTTTAATGAAGTCACGTTTTTGTGGGGGGTGTCATGCATGAATCTGAGGGGAAATCATTTAAGAACAAGAAACCCGCTTGGAGTGCAGATTAAACTCTGCAGACACAGGCGGGTTTTCTATTTTTAAGATATGAGTTTCCGGATTTAAAACCTGAGAATGATCTCTCTCGGAAACATTGATCCGTCCATTCGCGTGAAAGTAATTAACGTAATAAATCACAAATTCTAATAAATAACATACTGTATTTATTGGAATTTTTAGCGGATAGACGATTACCAGAATATTGAATATCCGGTTACCGGTAGATCCAATGTTCTGGTAACCGCTGAATCCCTGTTAGCCTTAAAAAAGAGATTAAATTGATTAAAACACCAATAGAAATGTCGAGTGGTTTAGCGAGACAAAGAAGGAATCTACTTATCATCAGTATTTTGATAATAGTTTTTGCTGAAGGTGGTGTTGTTATTGAAGATTTCAGCTTAGTTGGTCTAAAGCTTAAATTTCAAGATTTTGAAGTTGTTTATATTTCTCTTTGGGTAATGTTTTCATATTTCTTTATTCGATATTATCAATATTGTAGAGATGAGCCTGATCTTGGAATTGTTAGTGGGTTCTTGGATAAACTTAACAGCAGATGTTGGACGAAAATCAGAAAAAAATCAATTGAGGTCTGTCCTGCTTGCGAGGAGCATGGTGGTAAATTTATGTTTTCTGACACGAAAATGGCAAATTTTTTAAAATTAAAAGTCAATGTTGTGTCAGAAAGAAACATGTACGGTGAGGACACAAATAAAGACATAGAACTATCCGCAATTCCATTTACATACGATATTGTCATTTCTTTTTTTCATGTTTTGATCAACAGAAAGGGAGTGTCCGATTATTTACTCCCATACGGTAGATTCAACTTCAAAGTGCACCACTTGAGCTAAGAGTAGAACATGACAGGGCTTCTGGTATTCTGTGAAGTACGACCAACTCAGAGCCAGAAGGGATCCTGCCATGTCCTACCAACATCTTAGCGAAAAAGAGCGCTATGTCATCAGCCATTTACAATATGATTACAGCATCCGGGAAATTGCCCGGCGACTTGACCGTAATCACAGCACCATCAGTCGAGAGTTCAAACGAGCCAAAGCCAGGCATCCGTGGACAACTTATCATTACAGCTGGACGCAACCATTAGCTCTTGAGAGCAACCAGCAACCTCGGCATTTTAGACGGCAAAATAATCAGCGACTGGTGGCTTATGTCGCATCCAAACTCAGTCAAGAATGGTCGCCAGAGGAGATTGCAAACAGGATTCGCATAGACTATCCAAAAGATGATCGCATGCGAATCAGCCACGAAACCATTTATCGCTGGCTCTATCTTGAAAGCAGTGTCGACGGGACCCTATATAAGCAACTACGCCGTAAACATAAAAAACGGCGAAAGCAGCGTAGGTACGGCGCAGGGCGTCGTTTCCGAGCTGGTCGAGTCAGTATTGATCAGCGGCCAAAAGTGGTTGCAACCCGGCAAAGATTTGGTGACTGGGAGGGCGACACGATTCAAGGAAAGCTGGGAACCGGTTGTGTCGCAACAATGGTCGAACGCAAAAGTCGCTACCTTGTAGCAGCGAAACTCGAAGACAAAAAAGCAGCAACACTGACAGAAAAATGTATCAAAGCTTTTGGCCCCATTCCCCGGAGAATGCGGCAAACGTTGACCTTGGACAACGGCTCTGAATTCGCTAATTTCAAAGAACTTGAGAAGAGAACACGCCTGACAGTTTACTTCGCTGATCCTTATGCTGCATGGCAGCGGGGAGCCAACGAAAATACCAACGGTTTATTGCGACAGTATTTTCAAAAAGGGATCGACTTTCGCAAAGTCAACGAGGATGCCGTTGCAGAAGCCGTCAGGCGGTTAAATAATCGACCACGGAAATGTCTTGGATACCGGACACCCCATGAAGTGTTCTGGCCCGTAGCGCGTGGTGCACTTGCAATTTGAATTCACCTACCTAATTGCTTTTACGGCATTTTTATATGCGTTTAATTCTATTTGGGTAGGCAGCATTATTAACATAATAAAAATCAAGCTAACCATATAATGAAGCGGATGGAATATAGCTTTGTGGTTCACGAATAATTTAGTGGTACACGCAAGTTAGCGCCGCCACCGCTTATCACTACCGTTAGATGCAAAAATTATAAAGGTGGAACATGTCACAAAGTCATATCTATAGGGTTGAATTTCAATCAACCAACCCCTATGAAAGCATTTATCCAAACCGCAGAGTGGTTTCGAGAGAAACTTTACACCTCATAAAGAATTTACGTTCAAAAGGTTATTCTGTAATTGTCACTCCAGATGATGGAAGTGAAATAAATTATATTGCTGAAAAAGGGGTAAAGGAATTCCTGAGCACCCCGATTATTGCTACGCTTGTTGGTATTCCCTTGGGGGTACTTACTAGCTTGATTGCCTCCTATACTTTCGACTCGCTTAAAGAACTCCCTAAACCAGAAACAACTAATATTGTCATTAAGGTTGACCAAGAAGGGAAAGAACTCCATTACAATCATATTGGCGCTCCTATTTCTGACAGCAAGTTTAAAGAGTTAGTTTCCCTATTGAAAGAACGCTCAAAAATCCATCAGGCAATCCGGACCATTCCTCCGCCAAACCCAATCAGACCGGTTCCAATTTTCTTGGAACATTCTCCCAAACTAGTTGGTTGGGGGAATATAAAAACTGAAGATAAAGGCTTATTCGTCGAAGAAGCTATTATTACAGACGACAATACTTATTCATTGCTGAAATCAGGTACTCTTAAAGGGTTTAGTATTGGAGGGTTGGTTAGGAAGCCAATTTGCGGAATATGCAATAAAAACTATATATATTGCAACCATATTGCAGGTGAATTATATGATGAAAAAGAATGTATAAATAAAATAACAAAAATGGACTTAGTTGAAATAAGCATTGTTCGTGAGCCAATCAATGAGAATTGCAAAATATATACAAAATAAATGCATCTAACCATATAATGAAGCGGATGGCATATAGCTTTGTTGTTCACGAATAATTCAGTGGTACACGCAAGTTCGCGTCGCCACCGCTTATCACTACCGTTAGAAGCAACAATAACCCACAAAGGAGGAGGAGCAAATGGCAAAACCATTTCCAGAATCAGTAGTAGAAGCCGCATGGAACCGCTCAGGTGGCAGATGCGAATGTACTCGCTCGTCTCATGGTCATGCAAGCCGATGTCGAACACAATTAAACAAAGGGAGCCGAGGCAAAGAGACGGCAATGGGTTGGGAGGCGCACCACATTAATTCTAATGGTGAGCCTGTGCTTAGCAACTGTGAAATCCTGTGCCAAGATTGCCACAAAAAAACAGGGAGTTATGGCGGCTAAATTCATTATTGTCAGCAGGTCTCGCAGACTATTGCGGGATCTGCTTCTAACCAATCTCTGGGGTCGGACGGAAATATCAGCGGTGTTGTTCGATAAGCATTTTACTATCTTGAATCTGAGTACGCCGCCGCTCAGATCAGGCCGTTAGGGCGAAATGAAATATGCATAAGCTACCCACCCATACACGAAATGCCTTGATTGTTACCGAAAAACTACAAAAGGCTGGCATACCGATACCTATACAACAAAAGATAGGTACTTTTGCCGTAGCGTGGGGGCTGTTCGAATCCAATTTAGAGCGGGCCGTTTGGGCCTTAAAAAAAGAGAATGTACGAGGCAATAGACCCTCGACTGACAAAACATCAGCACATTCATGGGTCGCCACTCTAGCGGAAGGCAGTGATGAGCTAAGTATTACGGCGAATGAGGTGTTAAATATAGCTGCTATAGCTGCTAAAGACCTCATGAACTATAGACATTCACTGTTTCATGGCTACCTTATCTCACTGGGTGGAACAGCATGGTTTATCCGCAACCCAAGTTTGAATGGTGAGAAACGTAATCGCAAAGTCGGTGACGCCCATATTGAAGAAAACCTCATAGATTTAGCCATCGACGCGGCGTGGCTTCTTTTTAGTGTCGTAATTGCAATAACAAGAGACAATAACCTGACTACAAATATCAAAGAAATTGAGTCTTTTGAATCTGAGGTCAGACGCATAAAAAACACTACCAATGAACTAATAAATATTGCGGCACTGATGAATCACGAAAAGTATTAGACTGCGGCGTGTGTAGCAAACAGGTAGATAGGTAACAAAACGTTCTGGGTACATAGGTAACACTTTTTGTAGAATTCATAGATTGCCAAAGGAGGCGTCTATGGGTTGGAGAGGAGTTACCGTAATGGACCAGAGGATTCGTTTTCTTTCAGATTATCTAGAGGGGTTTTATTCCTTTAGTGAACTGTGCCAGCACTTCGGTGTCAGCCGCAAGACAGGATATAAGTGGGTTGGCCGTTATCGCGACTATGGTGTTGAAGGCCTGGAAGAGCGTTCCCGACGACCGCTGGCCTGCCCGCATCAAACTGATGATGCCATTATTCAGGCCATTGTGCGGGAACGGCGTAAACATCGGACTTGGGGACCGAAAAAACTTCTGCATGTGATCGGCAAACGGCACCCGGAGTGGACGTTACCTGCGATCTCCACCGCAGCAGACATTCTCAAACGCAAAGGTCTGATCGAACCTAAACGTCGGCGCCTTCGTCGTCAGCATCCCGGTTGCCCCAAGACGACATGCAATGCACCGAATGAGATCTGGACGGCAGATTACAAGGGCCACTTCAAGATGCTCAACGGTCAATATTGTTATCCACTGACCGTATGTGACATGCACAGTCGCTATCTGCTCGGTTGTTCAGCACATTCGGCCATTTCTCTGGTGGCGAGCCAAGTTACCTTTACGCGCCTCTTTAAGACTTATGGCCTGCCAGAACGCATTCGCACCGACAACGGCGTACCCTTTGCCTCCAGTGCGATTGCCAGGCTCTCGGCCTTATCCGTCTGGTGGATAAAGTTGGGGGTTTATCCAGAACAGATTGAACCGGGAAAGCCGCAGCAAAACGGCAAACATGAGCGGATGCATCGCACCCTGAAGAAGGAGGCGACCATTCCCCCAGGAAGACATCTGACGGCTCAACAACAGCAACTCAATGCCTTCCGTGAGGAATACAACAAGATCCGGCCCCATGAGTCGCTGGACATGAAAACCCCAGCGGAGGTCTACACGGCCTCAAACCGAAAGATGCCGGAAAATATCCTGCCTTACGAGTATCCACAGCACTTTGAGGTGCGCCGCGTCAGTCGGAATGGCGGCATCCGCTGGCATCATCATCGAGTGCCTGTCAGCCAAACGCTAATAGAGGATCGTATTGGCTTTGAAGAGATCGATGATGGCGTTTACAATGTTTACTTCCGGGAACTTTTGATTGGAAGGTTTTACGAGGAGATGGGGATTATCAAGGACGTAATCAAGCGGGTGCCGATGCGGCACCAGAATCCACGCCCGGTGTAACCCATGTACCCAGAAGAAAGTGTTACCTATGTACCCGGTTCGTACCGTGAAACGCCCTAACAAACCAATCAACGCGGACGGAAAAATACGTCTGTGCAAATTTTAAAAAACAAAATCTAAAATTGCGGTGGGTCACGCAATCTCGCGTCGCCGCTGGTTATCATTACCCGTTAGAATGCGTATTCCGGACCAAACTGTACCACCCATTCCGATCCAAAGTAGGCCACCCGTTCCGGAGCAAAGTGTGCCACTGATTCCGGTCCAAGCTGTGCCATTTTTTTACTCGCACCGGAATCGTTAGCGACGCTGGATAACCT
>JAJRQB010000018.1 GCA_024280485.1 Deltaproteobacteria bacterium | reverse complement strand
TTCGGTTTCTGTTTATTTAAAATGGAAGCTGACCACCACGGCCAAGCATCCCCTTGAGCCCTTTTGGACCCATTTTTTGCATCTTTTTCATCATCTTCTGTGCTTCGATGAAGCGCTTAAGTAACTGATTCACATCTTGCACCCGAGTCCCACTGCCGTTGGCTATGCGCAGACGTCTTGAGCCATTAAGAATGCGGTGATCCAGGCGTTCCTTCTGTGTCATACTGCGAATAATCGCTTCTATCCGCGAAAGTTCTTTTTCTGGCATCTGCATATTACCGGCTTTTTTTAACGCCTTGCCTGCACCTGGAATCATCTTGAGAATCGATTCCATCGAACCCATTTTCTTGACCATCTGCATCTGCTCTAGAAAAGTTTCCAGAGTGAAGCCCTGGTTGCGCAGACTGGCTTCCATGGCTGCAGCGTCATCGGCATCAACTGCCTGCTGCGCCTTCTCAATCAGACTTAAAACATCCCCCATGCCGAGAATGCGCTGTGCCATTCGATCAGGGTGAAAGCTCTCGAGTTCATCGAGTTTTTCACCCATACCGACCAGCTTGATCGGCTTGCCGGTCACCGCACGAATCGACAGCGCAGCACCACCACGTGCGTCACCGTCGAGCTTGGTCAATATCACCCCGGTCAATGGTAACTGCTCGTTGAAGCTGGCAGCAACATTAACGGCATCCTGACCGGTCATCGCATCGGCAACGAAAAGAATTTCAGCTGGAGTCACTGCCTCAACTATCCGAGTCAGCTCACCCATCAATTCGGTATCGATGTGTAGACGGCCTGCAGTGTCCAGGATCAGGGTGTCAAAACCATTCAGCTGCCCATATTCCAAGGCACGTCGACAGATATCGACCGGATCCTGATCAGCAGCAGAGTCAAAGACTTCAATATCAAGCTGCCGTCCGAGTGTTTTTAACTGTTCAATCGCTGCCGGGCGATAAACATCAGCGGGCACCAATAACGGATTACGCTTTTCACGCCTGAGCTTCATGGCCAGTTTACCACAGGTCGTGGTTTTGCCAGCCCCCTGCAGACCACAAAGCATCAATGATACCGGCGGACGCGCAGCCAAATTCAGGCTATTATCTTCACCCTCGCCCATCAAAGTTGCGAGTTCTTCGCGCACAATTTTGATCACCTGCTGAGCAGGCGTCAAACTTTGCAGCACCTCTTGTCCGACAGCACGCTCACCAACCCGAGCGACAAAATCCTTAACCACCCGAAAATTGACATCCGCCTCAAGCAGTACCAGACGGATCTCCCGCATGGTCTCCTTGATGAGCTGCTCATTCAGTCGCCCATGACCGCGCAACTTTTTAAAAACAGCATCGAGTTTGTTAGATAAGCCATCAAACATGATACAAAATTACCAAAAAGACAAAGAGTAAATATATGAAGGGACAGGCCCGCTGTCAAGTAAAAAGGGGCGTCACCTCAGGCATCCAGGCGGATATAATCCTTCTGCTGTCGCAGATATAACTCTTGAGCTTCCAAGCCAGACGTCGAGAGAATATCTTCGATTTCACCACGTATCTCCTGCGGGAATCGGATCGCCAAGCCACAATCGCTGGTCAATTGCCGCGGAACCGGAATAAGCAGTATATTCTTCCCTGCTTGTTTCAGTAGCTTCTCAGCTTTCATCACCCGGTGAATCGAGTGGAAAATTGCAACAAGATCGCCCTCTTTAACCAACGCCACTCTCCTTAAACCCTCAAGCCCGGAGCAGTCCGGCCGGGAATAATGTCACGTATTCCACACCAATGCAAGGAGAGAAAATGGCACAAGTCCTCGAAGAGTAAAAAAGCAAGCAACCGTCTCATGTAATAATATTATTACATATATCGCCCCATCAACTGCTTTATCTCAACTACACAGCCATGCTAATCTTTGCTGGATTCAGAGCATTGCAAATCGTAACCGAAAGGAAACACCAACAGTGACACCCGATAGCACCCTACAACTGACAGGTTTGCTGATATTTGCCCTGGGTAGCAACCTGCCACTCGGCTACTTTCGCGAAAATTGTCGTAAATTCTCATTCCGTTGGTTTGTCCTGATCCACGCATCGATTCCATTCATTATTGCCTTACGCTTAGCGCTAGGCTTCAACTGGACCATCATCCCCCTCACCCTTGCCTGCGCCATTGCCGGTCAAATAGCAGGCTCGCGCATCCGCCGTCGCCAAACGTGATGGCGTCGCAAAAACTCGTCACCTACTGCGTTGCTGCAAATTCTCGCGCTGCTTCGACGTACGTAAGCACGTCTCATTGCTCGACATTTCCGCGCCTTGCATTTGACGTTTCTTGCTTAGACATCCGCAATTTTGCTTTCCTGCTAAAGCATCAAACATGAGTCGTCACGAACGTCCAAAACTCAAGAGAGCCGAGCCCGTTTCTGAGCTGCTCAAAAAGCTACTCGGCGACAAAGGGCTCGATGACCGCCTGCCACGCTACCAAGCCTGGCTGGTTTGGGACAAAATCGTCGGCAAACAGATCGCGAAGCGCGCCCGCCCCTTGCGCATCCGCGAAAAAATTCTCGAAGTAAGCGTCGACCATCCGGTGTGGATGCAGCAATTGCAGATGCTCAAGCCACAGATCCTCAAAAAGCTGCACGAACAACTCCCTGACTGCGACATTGAAGATATCTATCTGCGGCGCGGCACTCCGCAGTCGCAGACAACGGCCCCTGAAGAACCTAAGGTTGAATGGCAGAAGGAAAGCCTATCCGACACGGAACTGGCCGTGGTCGAAGAAAGCCTGGCAGGACTGAAAGATGGGGATTTAAAAGGCGAGATGCGACAGATATTCATACGCCAGAAGAAACTAAGTAAGGCAAAAAATAAATAAAGCCGGTTTCACTCTTCACCATAAATCTGCAGTACTTCATCCGTATAGTCACGAATCTCACGGTCTTGCCTGTATATATAAAGGGGAGCCTCAACATGAAGGCCGGGATTCCCCCCCTTGCGCCCCTCAACTAAAACCATCCGTGCCGACTTTCCCGCTCGTGAATGGACCATTCGTAAACGTTTCGGCTCAATACCAACACCAGTCATCCCGACCAATAATTCACTCAGCCGCTCTGCAAGATAAACAATCGCAAAACGACCACCGCCTTTAAGGCACCAGCTCGCAGCAACCAGAAAGTCGTTCAACCCGCCAGCTAACTCATGTCGAGCCGCCGCCCGCTCATCGCCTGGCGCAATACGCCCACTTGTCATCGCCCGATAGGGAGGATTAGTGACCACCAGACTAAAGGATTCTGCAGCTACCAACTCACGATGGTCACGTAGGTCAGCCTCGACAACCGAAATTCGCTGGGACATCCCACTCAGTCCCACACCCCGTAGTGCTCTGTCAACCATTTGCGGTTGTCGTTCCCAACCAACGGCTCTCAAACCAGGGTCGCGCCGCGCCAGCAACAATGGCAGGACACCACATCCCGTGCCGAGGTCGAGGACATCTTCGCCATCGCGCAGAGTGACAAAGTAAGCAAGAAGAACCGGGTCGAGACTAAAGCGATAACCATCCTTGGCCTGGATCAGTTTGATGCCTTCACTATAAAGAGAATCTATAGTTTCCATGAACTGCATAATAGCGAATATAAAGTTATCTGACCACCCTCACATGAGGCTTCACATCCTCGGAAAGCCCAAGCAATAAGCCTAAGCACATGGCTCGCGATAACCACCGATTCGGCGTAGCAATAAGCCACACGGAATCGGTCCAAGGATTGCATACAGAACAAACGATTATATGCACAGTTGAGGGGGCCACTTCACATCCCCATCCAACAATTCAGCCATCCATGAGCTGAGTGTGAGAGACAACACTCCGCAGCCTAAAATAAAAGTAGCGCTAACGCCCTAATCTTAATGAAAAACTAAAGGTCTTCTACCTTCACATATAGCAAAGTTAATTTTCTGATTTTAGGTTTTTTGAATAGAAAGTCGACAATATTGCAAACTCAACCAAGAGAAAACAAATTTTACACATAAAAATACCATTTAACTCTCGTTGAATAGCTGAAAAAAATTGTTTTTTAACTGAAATGAAATTCCATATACAAGGAGTGCGTTTGTGATTGACAGAATCAGATGGTGCCTCTGCTGTCCCCTCGTCTTATTACTGCAGTTCGCTTTGCCATCACATGCGGCCATCGCTGCGTCTACAGCAAGTGAGGCAGGATCTCTACAACTTGCCGACGGACTGATTGCACCCGAAGAGCAGAGCCTGGCAGCATTGATCGGCTTCTCTGAAATATCAGTATTGGAAAACGTTGATGGCCAATTTGTCAATAGTCTGGCCACCAACCAGACATTGCCAGATGAGTTTATCAGCCAACTGGCGGAGACCGATATTTTAACATCGGTCCGCTATGGACGAAGCTTCAGCCGTGAAAGCCTGGCGGCATTATCGCGAAATGAACAGGCCACCGCGCAAACAGGCCAAGCCCTCGGGCTCCTGTTACCATCTCTTTCCATTCGTACCAGTTATGGGTATGAAGAATCTTCACCCTCGGTGGTCGTTGATGACGCAACCGGAGAGCTTATCGCTTCCGATTCACACTCACGTACCGATATTTCGCTGACCCTCAGCCAGCCCCTGTTTAACTTGCCCGACTTCCTGGAATGGCAACGTCGTAAAGTAAAAGAACAGGCGCGAAAAGAGAGTTACCGGGTAAGCGATGGAGATGCATATGTTGCTACGATCAATGCCTACCTTTCACTGGTTTCCAGCCGTCTGCAAGCAGATGTGGCGCGAGACTTTGAAGACCAGCTTGCAGATTTACTCAGTTATATTGAAAAACGAGCCGATGCCGGTGCCGCCAGCATTTCCGACATGGCCCGCGTCAAGGCACGCAGTCAAGCCACGCTGTCGTCTCGACTAGAGCTGGAATCTATTCATGCTGCAGCAGGGACTGAATTCATCCGCCTAACAAACCTCGTACCTCAGAGAGTTCTCCTTCCGATACTAGAGGATGTTGGGGCATCGTTACTGCCTGAATCATTTAAAATGGCCGTTGCCTTTGCAATGGGTTCTAACCCTGAAATTGCCGTACTTAAAGCTGAACTGCAGTCAGCCAATATTAATCAGTCGATTACGAAGAGCCGTTATTTGCCGCGCGTTGATATGAATTACACCGACACATACTCCCTTCACGCAGGCGGGTCCCCCGATAGCCAGCGAGACAGACGGCTCATGCTGGTAATGAACTGGAACCTTTTAAATGGCGGAAAAGATTACAAAGAGCTTGATGAGCGCAGAGCACGGCATCAAGAATTTCGCTATCTTCTGGACGACCAACGCCGACGTGTCATCCAATCCATATCCGCCGACTATGCGGTGCTTAAAACGACAAGTGCACGGATTGACTCCGGCTACCTTGAACTGAAGTCGATCACCCTTGCAGCAGAAGCCATGTCAAAACGGATGCTTTCTGGCAACCAATCCTTACTTGATCTGTTGGATGTATTAACCCAGGCATTTCAAGTTCGCGCCCGTCTGGTCAATCTCCATATTCAGGAGATGAACACAGCAGCCCAGTTGGTTCGTTTAATCCGCGGCACTCCTTATGAAGATGCGCATAACAAGATTTAGCCATCAGACAACTAAATCAAGGTTGAGGTTTCGGCCCATCAAGAACCAGACAAAGTAAGTTCAAATAATTACCTAAAGGTGGACAATCAGCATGGAAACTCGTCAAAGTGATTATGATGGCTCGGACATTTTCTGGCCGGGCTATGTAGATGCCACGACAAATCTCATACTTAATCTATTGTTTCTTCTGACCATATTGATCATCGCAGTGTTTATGTTCGCTCTCGAAATGGGACGTTCCAGCAAGCTCGTTGCAGCCAGTCTTGAGATCGCAGCCACACAAGTGATTACAGAAGATCCTTCTAAGTCGGTCGATTATACAAAAGAAAATATTGCGTTAAAACGCGAAATTGAGCATCTAAAGATGTTGCTCGCAAAGAAGAATCTCCCAAAAGCTGAGACTCTAAATGTGCCAAAGATTGTCGAAGCGACAACCATGGCAACCAAACCGAAACACGGGCTGGACAAGGCGCTGGCAAGTGACTTTGAGCTCATAGTGCGCTTCAAGGATGAAGCAATCGCGTTCACACAGTCAGAACACGACCAGTTAATCGAATCCCTGAAGTCTATCGTCTCAAGTAAAAAAACAAGCATTTACGTCGAAGTTCCCGCTGGCTTTTCCGAGGCTAAGCGGATGGGCTTTTATCGAGCGATGGCAGTCAGAAACCTACTAATAGAAATGAAGATACCAACTGAAAACATCGATGTAGCGGTGCTTGAAGTCAATGTAAATGCGAATGCCTCACTGGTGAGAGTCAGCTCACGCTGATGGGAGACACGCGACTCTCCACATACCGAAAGCTACTGGATTTGGTTGGGAATTTATCTCCTCAGCGCGTTTTCGTAATACTGCTGCTACTCAGTAGCGCAACGGTACTGTTCTGGGCGGGGATGACAAATGTGGATGTTATCGTCCGCACAGAGGGGCAGATCATCCCTGCGGGCAAGTCACAAAAAGTACAACACCTTGAAGGAGGCATTGTACGAAAGATACTCGTTCAAGAGGGCCAGGTCGTCGTTGCCGGAGAGCCCTTAATGGAGCTGGCAGATGTACAAAGCCGTTCAAATCTGGGACAGGATCAATCAATGCTTGATGCTTTACGCGGTCGTGAGGCGCGCTTGCTTGCCGAGCTGAATGGAGAGAGTACGATTATCTTCCCAAAAGAACTTCAGGACGCCAATGTCATTCGAGTGGAGACAGACGCCTGGCGAGCCCGTCGGACCCAACTCTCTGAAGAGATTCAAGTACTGCGAGCCTTAAGTCTACAGAAGAAAAGTGAACTCGAGGAAACAAAGTCAAAGCAGAAGAATCTCCTTGACGAGTTGCTTTTGGCGAAAAAAAAATATCATGTCATTGCAGGACTGCAGAAGAACAATGCTGCTTCTGAGCTGGAAGTCCTGGACAGTCAAATTCGGATACAACGGCTCAAGTCACAAATAGACGAAGCTATCAACACGATTCCGCGTCTGCAAGCAGCGCAACTGGAATCAGACACACGCGTGAAAGAAGCGAGTGCTCGTTTCCGGGCCGAGGCCTCTTCTGCGTTGACGCAAGTTCGTGAAGAACGT
The DNA here is from genome assembly GCA_024280485.1 of Deltaproteobacteria bacterium. Classification (GTDB taxonomy): domain Bacteria; phylum Desulfobacterota; class Desulfuromonadia; order Desulfuromonadales; family Geopsychrobacteraceae; genus Geopsychrobacter. The sequence goes on along the minus strand of JAJRQB010000018.1, from coordinate 62,465 downwards.
AAGAAATTAAGTTATGAAATCGGTACCAGCGCCGATCGTGTCGACCGAAATATCGTCCGGAGCCCGGTTGCGGGCCTCATTAACAAGTTGAATATTACAACCCTTGGCGCCGTGGTTCGTCCGAGCGAAATTTTGCTGGAAATCACACCGAGTGATGCACGTTTTATTATTGAAACACGTGCAAACCCTAACGACCGAGCCTATCTCCGCCGCGGGCTACCGGCTCGAGTCCGTATTGGAGCATATGATTATTCAACATATGGCACTTTCGAAGGGCATGTAACAGAGGTCAGTTCAGATACTTTGATTGACGAGAGAGAGAACCGTTACTACCGGGTAAATATTGAAATCAATGTATCAACGCTCCTTAAACGTGTTCGTCAACCAGGCATACTGATGCCCGGCATGGCAGCAAGTGTGGACATTAAAGTGGGGAAACGAACAATATTGTCGTACATACTATCTCCGCTGCTAAAGTTTCGCGACGGGGCGTTCCGTGCAAATTGATAGTCCTTTAAGCTTTCGTTGTAATGAAACCGGTCCCGGACCGATAAATACAATCCAAGAGGGAACCTTATGTTTAAACAGCTAAACATTTACTACTTGTTCGTATCACTGCCTTTTATTTTACTGCTGGCAGGATCTGTGATTTTTTTTGATGCAATCAAATCAACAATAAACAGCAACCCTCATCCGCAGATCAACTACACCATCTTTGTGATTATCCTGGTGGGTGGAGTCATTGTCATCCTCAATGCCGGTCGCTTGCTACGTGAAGCCAAAACATTGGTAGGATTTTCCGGTGCAATAGATGCCAAAACCGATTCAGCGACCCTACAAGAAATAGCTTATGGCTATTCTTGCGACGTGGCCTACCTTTTACAAATGGTAGCAACATCAGGAGATCGCTCAATCTCCCATCAGGAGCAAGCGGCTCTTGAGCATGAACTGGCAAATGTACATTCCCGCCTGAATCGTCGCAATGCCTTGCCACAATACCTAAGCGGACTCCTGGTTGGAATGGGCCTGCTTGGAACTTTCATTGGTTTGCTCGCGACTCTTGGTGACATTTCAGCCCTGATCGGCAGCTTTGCTGACCTCGATATGACCACTGCAGACCCTATGGTGGTATTCCGCAATATGATTGAACGGATGAAAGCCCCGATGCAATCGATGGCCATTGCATTCTCAGCTTCCATGTTCGGTTTACTGGGGTCAATAATCCTCGGCCTGATGATGGTTGGAATACGTCGTTTGCAGGGCGACATCTATTCACTCCTCAGTGCAACAATTGCCAGACACATTGAGATTGCCCTTTCATTCGAAAGTATCTCTTTCAGGAATGAGGCTGTACCTGCCGGTGAGCCATCTACCGGTGATGCCGCCACCAAAATTCTCTTGCGAATTGAAGAACGATTGGCTGAAACAGCACGCGTTCGGCAGCGAGCACTCAGCACTGAAATAGATGATTTCAAAAAGCAACGCGAAGATATGCTGCGCGTACTAACTGAACAGACCGAGGCGAGCAATAACTTCCAGAGTGGCTTGCAGCAGCTCGGCGGGCAGCTCGGTTCCATTTTTACGAGTATGGAGAAGAGTAACAGTTCGATATCGTCCCAACTCTCAGAACTAACCGTTCACCTGGCTGGCGACGCAAAGGAAACCCATAAGCTGCTTGCCATGCAGGTGGATGAACAGAAAGCATTGAAAGGCACCCTCGATTCGTACAACATTGAGGATATGGCGAAGAGTAACTGTGAGATATCATCCCAGCTCTCAGAACTGACCGTTCACCTGGCTGGCGACGCAAAGGAAACCCACAAGCTGCTTGCCATGCAGGTGGATGAACAGAAAACATTAAAAGGCACCCTCGATTCGTACAAAATAGAGGAGAGGCTGACTGAGTCGGCACGCATACAACAGCAAGCGCTCTCTGCTGAGATTGATGACTTTCAAAAACAGCGTGCTGACATGCTGCGCACCCTGACAGAACAAACAGACTCGAGCAACAACTTCCGCATTGAGTTGAAGCAACTTGGCGGTCAACTCGGCACAATTTTCAATGGGGTGCAGAAGGGTGTCGACGAGATATCGACCCAGATATCCGAACTGACAGTTCATATGTCTGCCGACGCCAAGGAAGCACACATTCTCCTCAACACTGCAGGCAATAACTTTCGCACTGGGGTTCAGCAGCTACATGGTCAACTCGGCACAATTTCCCAGGCAGCAGAGAAAGGTAACACTGAAATCTGCACCCAAATCTCCGAACTGACTGGAAATCTCGCTGAAGAAGCCAAAGAATCGCGTAAATTATTTGTCAACGTGAGTAACTACTTTCGTGGAGAGTTGCAGCAAATTGGAAGTCAACTCGGTACAGTGACCGAGGATGAGCAGAAAGATAACGACGGAATTGATAGCTAGGCAAAGTACATATGAAATCATTTTCTATGACAAGAATGCGATTTCAGTTGCCAACGCCAAAAAAGATGATTTCAGATTCACAGAGTAGTAGTTCTGATCGTTTAAAAATGGGACGAGACAACATTTAGCTTCTTTATCGAGTATTAAAAATTCGCATTTGAGGTGACTTTATGGCGAACAAGACAGATGGACAACAGATTGAACGTGCGGTTGTCGCAGCTGACGGAACAATCACCATTCCCCATAGTGGAGCCGAGCTCCAATCTGTTGATGTAGCAGATGTCGACTTATTGTTGAGCTTTTCAAACGGGATATTTGTCGTAATCCCCAACGGTGCTTTGGATGCCATCAGTGACTCCCTCCACAAAGTCGTCTTTCTTGGAAACGAAGACGGCAGCTCGGAAGCTACTGATTTGGGCAATGACCACCTGGGCACCCTGGGTGACCTGTTTAAAATGGTTGGCACTACCAGCCTTGCCAAAGCGGGTAGTTTACGCGTGGTCAGTGAGAATGTGGATGCCCCGGAAGAGCAAGGCTATGGGTATACCCGCCCAGACACTTTCGAGCTTTCTGAGGACATTTCTACGCCTGAACACGACCAGCTTAGCGGCGGCAAGGCTCCAGGAAATGGCGCTCTCATCCCCACTGAGGAACTTCTCGCGCCGGTCTCTGCGGACCCGGTGGTGCTAAACCCGCTACCGTCACCACCCTGGACACCACCTAAAAAAGCAACCTATACCGAGCCGACCATCACTCTCGACCCCAACGTCACCGATGACGATATCGTCAATATCGCCGAAGCCGCAGGAGATGTCGCGATCACCGGTGTGCTTGGCGGCACAGCCATCATCGGGGACACTGTCACCCTGACGGTCAACGGTACGACCTACACCGGACAGGTCCAGGTCGACATGACCTTCAGCATCGACGTTGCCGGTGCCGATTTGGTTGCCGACGCGGACAAAACAATCGACGCCAGCATCACCTCGCTAAACAAAACGGCCACCGACTTCGATGACTACAGCATCGACCTCACGCCCCCGGTACCGACAATCACACTTAACGACATCACCGCTGACAACATAATAAACCTCGCCGAAGCTGGCGGAGACGTAACAATCAGCGGTTCGGTTGACGGCGAAGTTCAGGCCGGAGATACGGTCACCCTAACAGTTAACGGCATCGATTCTACCGGGTTAGTGGACGACACCAACAGCTTCCGCATAGACGTCGCTGGCAGCGACCTGATGGCCGACCTTGACACGACAATCGACGCCAACATCAGCACCAACGATCTGGCTGGCAATCCTGGTTCAGCCGACACCTCAAAGGGCTACACCATCGACTCCTCGGCACTTGAACCGAAGATCGTCCTTGATAGCAATATCGCCAGTGATAACATCATCAATATTGTAGAGGCTGGTGGCGACGTGGCGATCACTGGTACGGTTGCCGATGCCGCACAGGTTGGTGACACTGTCACCCTGACAGTGAACGGTGTGGACTCCATCGGGTTGGTACGGGACAACAATACCTTCAGCATCAACGTTCGTGGCAGTGATCTGGTTGCTGATATCGATCAAACCATTGATGCCAGCATTACCACCATCAATGGAGCTGGCAATCCCGGTACGGGCACCACAACCGCAGGGTACAGCGTTGACACTGTGCGGCCAACGGCGACAATAGACGTTGATGACGCATCCCTGATCGCCGGTGAAAATTCGCTGGTAACGATCACCTTCAGCGAAGCGGTTACCGGTTTCGACAATACAGTTCTCGCTCCGATCGAGAACGGCACGCTGAGCGATGTTAGTTCTGCCGATGGCGGCATCACCTGGACCGCCATACTGACCCCTGACGCGCCGATAGAAGACTCGACAAATATTATCACTTTGTACAACTCCGGAGTGACAGACCTGGCTGGCAACATCGGCAACGGTACCTCCGTTTCAAACAACTATGCTATCGACAATGTCTCTCCGACAGTGCTCGACGTGACAGTGAGTGACGATATCCTCACCGACGCTGATACAGGCACCGGCAAGCTTGACATCACTGTCAAATTCAGCGAAGCGATGGACTCATCGGTGTCACCGACGCTAATTTTCAGCACCGACGTTTCTGCAAGTATCGTCAATGGCGCCGGCGTATGGAGTAATGGCGACGCAACCTACACTGTCACCTATGACGTCGTGGACGTCGACATCGATCTGGTCAACATCAGCGTCGACGTCATCGGAGCTCAGGATGCCAGCGGCAACGTCCAGCAGGATTATGCCGCCACAGGCGAATTCAGCATCGATACCCTGAACCCGACGGTGATCATCACCACAGACAACACTGACGGCGTCGTCTCTGACGCTGATATTGTGGTGAACTACACCCTGACCTTCAGCGAAGCGGTCAACTCCATCACGGATCTTGACCTGGATATCACCGGCGGGATGCTGACCGGCGGCCCGACTCTGGCCGCTGATGGCCTCACCGCCAGCTTCGCGGTCACAGCAACAGACAGCAGCACCGCCGACCTGACGGTGATGGTCAAGGACAGCATCCTTGATCTGAACGACAACCCGCTGCTCATCTCTGCGGACAGTACCAATACCCTGCCAGTCGATACCTTTACCCTGACAGTGGATATTGCCGAAGACAACGCTGACGGCGTTGTTTCAGATATTGACAATGTGGTGAATTACACCCTGACCTTCAGCGACAAGATTGTTTCCATCACGGATCTCGATCTGGATATCACCGGCGGTACGCTGAACCCCGGCAGCCTGTCCCTGGCTGCGGACGGCATTACCGCGACCTTCTCGGTGACAGCGACTGACGACAGCACCGCTGACCTGTCGGTGACACTTAACAACAGCATTGAAGACTGGTTAGGCCACCCGCTGGTCACTGCTAACAACACTCTGGCGGTCGATACTCTCAACCCGACGGTGATCATCACCACGGACAACATTGACGACACAGTTTCCGACGTGGACAAGGTAGTGAATTACACCCTGACCTTCAGTGAAGAGGTCTCTTCGATTACAAAGGATGATCTGACGATTACCGGCGGAGAAGAGCTGACCGTCGACCCGATCCTGGCAGCTGACGGCCTCTCTGCCACTTTTACGGTGACGGCCCCCGACAATACCACCGGCAACCTGTCGGTCACAGTGAACGACAGTATCCTTGACTTAAATGGAAACCATTTAGTCCCTGAGAACAGTACATTACCGATCGACACTGTTAACCCTTGGGTCACCCTTGTAACGTCGTATGACTTGATGGTTACCGACGCCGACGCCGGCGGCACACTCGATATCGTTGTGACTTTTAGCGAAGCGATGAACACGTCTGTGGCGCCAACGCTGATTTTTGGCGGCGATGTATCCAGCAGCCTCGTTAAGATCAATGAAGAGTGGTACACCCACGACACAAGGTATCTGGCTACCTACAGCATCATCGATGTCAACATCGAGTTGGCTGACATCACCATCGATGCCATTGGGGGACAGGATGCCAGTGGTAACACCCAGCTGGATTATGCCCCCAAAGCCGAGTTCAGCATCGACACCCTGGCTCTGACAGCAAATCTCTCGGAGGACAATGCGGATGGCATCGTCTCCGACGTTGACAATCCAGTCAACTACATCCTGACCTTTAGTGAGGAGGTCGCTTCCATCGCGGATACCGACCTGACAATCACCGGCGGCGCGCTGGATTCCGGCAGTCTGGTTCTGGCAGCTGGCGGACTTTCTGCAAGCTTCTCGGTAACAGCAACTGACAACAGCGTCGCTGACCTGACGGTAACGGTCAACAACAGCATTCTTGACCTTAGAGGAGGCCAACTCGTCCCGGTGGGCAACAGTCTGGCGGTCGACACCCTCAACCCTACGGTAATTATCAACACAAGCAACATTGACGGCACCGTTTCCGACATGGACAACCCGGTAAACTACACCCTGACCTTCAGTGAAGAGGTCCGTTCCATCGCGGCGTCCGACCTATCGATCACCGGCGGCACACTGACCATCGATCCGGTCCTGGCGGCCGACGGACTCTCCGCCACTTTCACGGTAACAGCAACCAACGAGAGCACCACCGCTTTGTCGGTGAACGTGAATGATAGTATCCTTGACCTGAACGGAAACCATTTAGTTCCTGACAGCAGCACGCTGACAGTTAACACCGTAGACCCCCTTACCGATTTCGTATCTTCGCTATACAACTCACCCGATTTCAAAGTGACTGGTGGTTCAGGGGTGCCGGAAGGCTCCTATGTTGTCGGTGCGACAGCTGCTGATCATGCCCTGGCCTCGAGTCCGGCGGGCCAGGCGTCGCGCGGAAGAATTGATGGGACATCAGGTAACGACATCATTGATCATAATCCTGCCTTTAGCGCGGATAGCACCAAGTGGTCCAAAGCACTTCATATCGACTTCGATTTGTTTATCGATCTGACAACTATTGAGTTAGTCGTAGATCCGACGATCTCAGGCCTCCCACCTGGATTTGATATTGTGGACCCCAGATTCACCATGACGACAGATGGGCAAAAAGTCTTTTGGACTTTCAATCCTGACACCCCGTCATCTACCGACTTGTTAACTAACGGTCTGGATCTGAATATCGTTTACGATGTGACCGATTCCGGCGGACCGGTCGATTTCAACGTCTTGGTCAATGTTTCGGGCACCGATGGCGTACAGGTTTTCAACCAGGCTAATGGTAATCTCATCAGCAACACCCTCGACTTCTCATGGCGTGAAGCCACCACTGAGGCAGACTTTGATTTAACTGTCGCAGGGAATCAAGTCATGGTGCTGCCACGCGATGGAATGGGTCTGGATATCTATGCCGGGGATGGCGACGATACCGTAAATTCTGGTGCCGGAGATGATGTCATTTATGGCGGCGCAGGTGTCGACAGCATAGACGCGGGGGCAGGTAACGACCTCCTGGTCGGAGGGGCTGACGCTGACAGCCTGGAGGGCGGCGCCGGGAACGATACCGCCAGCTACACTGGTTCTTTGACGGATGTCAGCGCTTCGCTGGCCACCGGCTTGGGGTCTGGCGGCGATGCTGCTGGTGACCAGTATTTTAATATCGAAAACCTGACCGGTGGCGATGGCAACGATAATCTGACTGGAGATGCTAACACCAACATTCTGAGTGGCGGTACTGGCGATGACAGCCTCAGCGGCGGTGCTGGCGATGATATCCTCATCGGTGGGATCGGTGGCGACATGCTGGATGGCGGTTCAGACTTAATAACTGGCGACACCGCCAGCTACGCAGGCTCGGTTGCAGATGTCAGTGCTTCGCTGGCTACAGGGACAGGGAGTGGCGGCGATGCCGCAGGCGACCTATATTTTAATATCGAAAACCTGACCGGCGGTGCCGGCAACGACACCCTGAGCGGTGATATTAACTCCAATATCTTAAGTGGCGGGGCCGGCGACGACATCCTGATCGGTGGCCTGGGCAGTGATATTCTGGATGGTGGCATCGGTGCTGGCGACACTGTCAGCTATACAAGTTCCGGCACGGCAATCGATGCCTCCCTGGTGACCAATAACGGTAGCGACGGCACCGATACCGATACATTTATTGATATCGAAAACCTGATCGGATCTTCTTATGGCGACACCCTGAGCGGTGACGGCAATGACAACGTTCTCACCGGAGGTGCAGGAGCCGATGTGCTGAATGGGGGGGCTGGTAACGACACCGCCAGTTACGCCGATGCAGGCGCTCGTGTCGTTGCTTCACTCACCAGCAATTTTTGGCCACTCCAGTCTGGCGATGCGCAAGGCGATAGCTTTAACAGTATAGAAAATCTGACCGGCTCGGACCACGATGATGGTCTGGTCGGCGACAGCAGTGCCAACATCCTCAGCGGCGGTGCGGGGGATGACTCCCTGAATGGCCTGGGCGGCAACGACAGTCTGGACGGCGGCCTGGGTAACGACAGTATCTATGTGTCATCCGATCCTGGCGATCTACCCAATAGTGTTGATGGTGGCGATGGCGTGGACACCTTGGTATTGCAGGGACTCGTCGATGGCGGCAGCTACGACTTGACAGCCCTGGCAAATGTTACAGATAACATTGAAACACTCGATATCCGAGATGGTGTCGGTACAGAAATTTCCGTTACCGGTCTGGATGTACAGAGTATGGTTGATGGCGGCACTTCATCACTGTTAGTAATAATGGCAGATAGCGGTGATTCACTTAACCTTACAGCGCTCGGCACCGCAGGTGTTGATTATACTGTCACTCCGATTGCTGCAGGTACAGAATACACGATAATCACCGGGGATCTGGCAACGATTCAGTGGCACATAGCGTAACTGTTTCGCGCTATTCTTTTTCTGAGAAGAGAACCATTTGATAACTGAACTACCACATACCGCCCCCGCAAGTGACACTGTTGAACCCTCTCTTTCCAGAGAAGCGGTGCTCGCGGCAGTAATCGCGCTCAGTGAACCTGATCGCGTAGCTGCAGCACAACTACAAAAGGGTTTCAGGCGCCTTGTCTGTTCCGATAACTGGTCAGCCGAAATTATACGGTTGGAGCGTTCGGGTCTCTCTGCGCAATATTTTGCAGGGCAACTGCGCGAGGCTCTTGAATTTCCGGGTGACCTTGTCTTACTGCGGGACACTGCAGGCAATTTCAGGTTGCTGCACCGCATGGAACAGCGTTGGCAGTTTTTAGCCGAAAATGGTTCTCCGACAGCCGATGAAGTGGATATCAGTGATGAGGCCGACATCGAAGCCGTCATAATGAAGATGCCACAGGCTTCTGATAAATCCGGCGGCTTTGCTTCATTGGTAGCATTGTGGCCGGAACTACGCGCCGCCTGGGCGGAAGTCGGTCTGGCTAGTCTGTACATAAATGCCGGTCAACTGCTGCTGCCGCTGTTCGCCCTGTTGATCTATGACAAGGTTGCGCAAAACGGCCTGTTTGAGACCCTATGGGCGCTAGTCTTCGGTATGGGTCTTTATCTTGTGACCGATGCCGGTATGCGCCTGGTGCGAAGTTGGGCGACGGAGCGGATCAGTGTCGACCTGGCGCTACGCAGTGATGAAAGACTCTGGTCAAAACTGGTTGCGCAGGTCGATCTTCCGGCTGGCGGATTCTCACGCTTTTTATCCAATTATCGCGACTTGACGATGTCGCGTGATTTTGTCTCTTCGAGCTATCTGCTGGCGATTGCCGACATCCCGTTCCTTGCACTCTATCTGACAGTTATAGGTATTATTGCCTGGCCGCTGATGATTGTCGTCATGCTTCTCGTGCTGCTATTTTCAGCTGCCGGTTTTTTGTTACAGGCGCGCCTGACGCGACTCTCCAAAGAAGCCGAACAGAAAAACACACTCAAACTGGCATTCATGGGTGAAGCACTGGGCTGTCTTGATGTTGTGCGTACGACTCCCGGATCAGGTACTTTTCTGCGCAGCTGGCGTGAACTGACCAAAGAATCGACAGACTTCGATACCAGGAGGCGCCTGGCAGCACAGCAGATGGGATTGCTCTCATCTACAATGCAGACCACAACTACCGTAGTTATTCTGACCACCGGTGTCTATCTGATACACGCTCAATTATTAAGTGTCGGCATGCTCATCGCCTGTAATTTGCTGGCAAATCGTGCCATGGCAACGGTCTCATCTCTATTCACAGTAACCGGAAAATGGCAGGATTTCATGCGTTCTGCAGCGCGAATGGAAGCCAGTCTGGAAGAGGTTGCGGACCAAGAATGTACCCCGCGACCGAGTATCGACGGCAATATTGCAGTTATCGAGGTTGGTAAACATTATGAGGGTCGTCCGGCGGCACTTGAAACAGTCTCCTGTTCGATTGCCCCCGGCGAGCGGATCGCCTTGCTCGGACGACCAGGTGCCGGCAAGTCAACCCTGTTACAATGTCTCGCCGGGGTCTGCCGCCCGGACACCGGGCAGATTCTTATTGATGGTCTGGCACTGGATGACATTGCGCGTTTTGATCGGGTTAAATGGATGGCATATAAGGCGCAGGATCCAGCGGTATTTGCTGGTACCCTGGAAGCTAATCTGCGCATTTCCGGATGTACCGACAACACCCGGTTTACCGAGGCAATCTGGGCCTCCGGCCTGCAAGATGAATTCAAAAGTGGCCAGATGTCACTGGGAATGAGTCTGGAGGAGCGCGGCAACAATCTCTCTGGTGGTCAACGACAAAAGGTGGCGTTGGCACGTGCCTTTGCCCAACCCTGTCGGATACTGTTGTTGGACGAACCAACCTTGGGTCTCGATCCAGAAAGCGAACGAATGCTTGCCGAGCGTTTGCCGAAGCTGCTTGACAGTTCTGCAGTGCTGATCATGACAACCCACAGCCCGGTCATGCTCGGCATGGTTCAACGCATTATTGCCCTGGATGGTGGACGTGTGATCGCGGATGGTCCGCGCGAAAAGCTGGTGAGCTTACCTCCTAAAAGTCCGCTTAAGCCTGCCAGTTCTTCGCAAATATCAAACCAATAGTCTTCTCTCCTGGCCCCTAAAAATTGCTATTGTCGCCCAACACTGCGGCATGTATAAATAGCAAAAAAAATCACCTTTACATGAGAACACAGGCGCACCCATGAATGACCATCAGCCACAGCAACTACAATCCCCCGGTTCAAGCTACCTTGTCTATGGCCTTGGAATTCTGTTTTTATTCGTACCGCTCATCTATTTCGGATCTAGCCGTGGAGCAACTGAGCCGAAAGATTTCCTCGCTGAAATCATCCTGTTCGGTCTATTGATCACACAGATTATCAAAAAGCACCCGCTCCCCCAACTCCGCTCACTACAGGATCGGTTCGTTGGATTTTTTTTCCTATTCTATCTCGGTTCAGCGATCCTGTCTGAAAACTACTACTGGAGTCTCTGGGGCGTCAATAAGTGGCTGGCCCTGCTGATTCTCTATTTCCTTGCCCAGAAGATCGATCAAAATCAACAAGACAAATTGATAACAGTTTTATTAACAAGCGGATCTATCGTTGGCGGCTTCGCGATCCTGAATTATTACGGTATGCACTTCGACGAGGCTATCCAAACCTTGAACTGTCGTAGCGCCATGATCTCCACCTTCGGCAATCAAAACTACCTCTGCGCTTTTCTAGCCCCACTAATCCCGCTGAATATTTACAGAATTCTTAGTAACCCTGAGAAAAAACAACCTTTCCTCTACCTCAGCTTCAGTCTGATCCTAAGCACACTGCTTTTCGCCAAGACACGCGGGGCCTTACTGGCGCTAGTGATCTCGGTGTTCACCTTGCTTTTGCTGACACTTATATACCAAGAGAGGGAGTGGCTGAAAACCAGAGGTCGGCAAATAGCAACACTAGGGGGGATTACTCTGGTCCTTCTTGTTTTATTCAGCGGCACGCCCCCATTTTCTGATCATTGTAACGAAAGCCTATCACAGCGCTTCGGCTCGGAGTCGGTGCTCGATGGAGAGAGCTCTAACGCTCGCTATATGCTCTGGGGCCTCACTGCCGACATGATCAAGGATCATCCTCTCAAGGGAATCGGCATCGGAAACTACGGCTTCGTCATGCCTGACTACCAAAAGAATTTTCTGGAACGCCAGGAAAACTGGCAATATCGCCGCCTTGCCGGTTGGGCACTGGATGCTCACAACCAGTACCTGCAGGTCGCGGCCGAGGGCGGACTAGTCCCTGCGGGATTACTCCTCACACTGTTAATCTACCTTGCCATTCGATTTTTCAAAGTCGCTGCCCGCTCTCGAGACAACCTGCAAGCGATTTGTCTGCTGTGTAGTCTGGCGACTATTTCGATACATGCTCTGGTCAGCTTTCCACTCAGCCTTATGTCGAGCGCCGTGCTTTTCTGGTTTATCGCCGGACGTACCAATCTTGCCCTACACCCGAACATCGCGTCAGCGGCAGAGATCCTGATCAAACCACCACCAAAGAGCCTGCGACTTGTGATGCTCGTTATACTTATATTACTGTCAACAACCACCCTCATAAAGTTCGCTAGTGACCGCTTCCTCGGGGTCGGCAACCTCTTGGAAATCCGCAAAGACCCCATCAGCGCCGAAAAACACTACCGCACCTCTCTAAAAATTAATCCACTCGGCTGGCGCAACGCCGAAAGATTGAGCGCCGTGCTCAGCCAACAGGGCCGCCACCAAGAAGCCACTAAATTCCTTGAGCGGTCACGTCATAACGCCTTATCGAACCTAGCGGACAATGAAGAAGGGCTTAACTTCGTACGACAGGGGCAATATGCACGCGCATTGCAAGCCTTCGAGCGTGGCCGCAGCTACTTCCCGAGTGACTTCTACCTCAATCAAAACAGTGGTTTGGCCGCAAAGGCATTAGCTGACCCACTCTTCTATACCGGTGCCCCACAACGCGCTACCAAACTATCCAAACTTGCCTTCCTTTATCTGGAATATGCCCTTCCCAGAGCCAGCACAGATCAGGACCGACAAAAAATAAATTATTACCTCATTGCTCTGTGTAACAATTTATTCAACCAGCCCGCTGATGTCAGAGAAGTACCTCTGCAAACCGAGGCTATTTTCTACTTCGCTCCCCCCTCAGCCCCGCGCCGCCACATCGTTGAAGAGATCACTTCAAGAAAAAGCACACGCGTGCGCCTTTTCTGCTCTGCTCCTAACATTCAAGACGCACAGCTCCCCGCTGATGCATTTGAAATCAATAGCATTCACCTGGGTGATGCTCGACTCTACCAGTACAAGATCATAAGGTAACGCACTGATTTCGCGATGGAATACCCATGCCAGCCTGATTCAACTTATAGGTCCCGCGAAAATGCGGCCATATCACCACCAGCTTTTTGCGATAAGGCCGCAATTACAACTGTGGAAATACACACCCCATGCTCAACCCAACGGTAACCCTGTGAAAAACCAAGGAATACTATATTGGCACAACGGTTGCTTATATGAACACAATAAGAAATTGAATCAAACAACTCCGAAATTGATTTTCGGAGAGAACTAACGGCCTCGGCGAGAATCGTCAGGGCAAAATTAAAACTTCCGGCACAGACGCCGGAAACTTACAGGAGGTAGTAAAATGAAAAAAGTTCTGTTGCTTGTAGCCCTGCTAGCACTAATTGCCAGCCCGTCATTTGCCGGTATTTCCGGATCATTGCATGACTTTTCGACCCAAGGCTGGACCACTGATGGACGCATCTGCGTTGCCTGTCACACCCCTCACGGTGGCACCACTGGCATTGAAGCTCCACTGTGGAACCACACCGTAACCAACCAAGACTATCAGCAATACGACAGCGCTACCATCGATCTGTACGCCCCAAGTGGTGCCGTTGACTTTGCTCCTACCGGCATCTCGGCCCTGTGCCTCTCATGTCATGACGGCGCAGTTGCCCTGAACGCCTTCACCGGCGGAGCAGCCGATGTATTCCTGACCGGCACTGCTGCAATCGGTAGCGTCGCTGAAACTGGTGGCATGCTGAACGACCACCCAGTCTCATTCACCTACCCTGCTAACGCAAGCACAGTTGACGCAGGCCTCTACAATAACACTGTCGCCTCTGGTCTTGGTGGCACCATCTCCGAGGACATGCTCTTCGGTGCCAGTAATGACCAACTCGAGTGCGCATCTTGCCACGATGTTCACCGCTCAAACGAGACCGCTGCATTTGCACCGATGCTCGTCAAGCCGAACACTGCCAGTGGCCTTTGTCTGACCTGCCACAACAAGTAAGACCCGCAACATAGCGCAAAACAAAGGGCCCGCAACAGCTGTTGCGGGCCCTTTGTTTATTATGCATCCCGACTCAACTTTTAATATCCATCCCTCATGTTCTGGGCTATAATGTTGAAAAAAAATCAGGGAGCAAACCGATGTATATTCACTTAATGAATAAAATTTCCTTCAGATGCTTTTTTGTCGCCAGTCTGTTACTTCTTACTGCCTGTGCCGGTAAACCAGTTACGCCTATCTTCTACCCTGGCGAACCGGACCCTCCAAGATACCAGTACCTAAAGACGATCAATTCTGAAGCGGACCTCAAGAAGTCTTCTCTCGCCAAGGCTCTCGCCGAGGGAGCCTTCGGCTTTCAAAAAGCCTACGGTGTCGCAGCCTACAAAAGTACCCTGATCGTCACTGACAGCCAGATTCACGGCTATGTCGTGATCGACCTTGAAACAAATAAATTCAAATTTGTCACCCGTGATCCAAGCAATCGTCACAGCAACATCGATGCCCCTTTTGGCCTCGCGGTTGACGAAAATGGAACTCGCTACATCGCTGATCGCGGTGCAAGCAGAGTTCTGATATTTGACAAGAATGACAAGTACCTGCGCTCGATAGATTTTGACAGCGCGAACTCTTCCCCGCTAGATGTCGCTGTCGACCAAAAGAACGTCTACATAGCGCACATCAAACACAATCGCATCGACGTATTCAACTTGGAGACAAACACGCTCAGCAAACTAGACACCGGTAATAAGAGCCTAGAATGGCCCGTTGCTATCGATTTCAAGAACGACCACCTCTACGTCGCAGAAATGCTTCAGTACAGCGTAGCGAAGCTAGCCCGAAGCGGAGAGTTGATCGAAACCTACGGCGGGCTAGGGTCCGAACTAGGGAACCTTGCGCGACCTAAAGGCGTTGCCGTCGACAACAACAATAACCTGCTTGTGGTTGATGCATCTTTCGCTAACTTTCAAATATTCAGAGAAGATGGTCGGCTTCTCGGCTTCGTCGCGGAGGGAGGCCAAAAGCCTGAAAACCTAAGCCTACCGGCCGGAATATGCGTCAGCTATGACCTGGCACCATACTTTCAGGAGTACGCTGCCCCGGGTTTCAAACTTGAATATATTGTAGCGATTGCCACCCAAACGGGCCCGAGCAAAGTCAACATCTATGGCTTTGGGAAAATGGAAGGGCAAGAATATAAAGACTAATCAGACATTTATCTGCTAACGGGAATCGACAAAACACAGGTTCCCGCGAGCAGAACAACCTAGTATACTTTCGGACATAATCCACCCGCATAAAAAATAGCGGCACGCAAAGCTTCTCACCGGCCAGACTGATTTAACAGCAGCAAACCGCCTTGCCACGGCATGCCTACTTCTTCCTCTGCCCGTCCATCAATCAATCAGCGATGTACCAGAAACACCCTGACGCACACATTTAATTCTGCCTGGTGATGCACCCTACAAAAGGAGGCACGGCGTTATCTCGAATCAACTCCCATTCTTGCAACTGCAGATATTTTATAATGGTAGTAAAAAGGACAGGTCTCCTCTAACAAAAAAGACCCAAAATGCGGGTGGGGAACAATCAAGTCAACGGACTAAAATGTCTTCCTAACCTTAAGCTCCCAGCGTTGCTCCATACGCTCGGGCTCAGACAATCCAACCGAACGATCTCCGTACGAATAGTCCAGACTGACCTGTAGTTTCTGAAAGTCTATGCCCGCAGAAAGAAAAGCCGTTAGCGTAGCATTGTCTGCTGCATTATCCAGTTCATAACGTAGCTTGGCCGAAAGAATGCTGATTCTAGTGGGATAGTAGTTGGTAAGGAGTGTAAAAGCGATTGTATCACTAGCAACAGAGCTGTTTGTCTGCAAAGTCTTCGTCGCCTCAATACTCTGACCAAAACTAGCCAGTTTGCGCAGCAGTCCAGATCTTTGCCACAAAGAATACTCGGCTGACTCATTTAAAGTAAAGCGTTCCATGCTGGAGTTAGCAGAGAAAGTCCGACGTTCATAGCCTGCCCCTAAAGATGACGATACGATACGACTAGGCCTGTAGCTCAATTTAGTGAAGTTAGTAAAAAATCCTTCGAGGCCACCACCAAGACTGGCACTGCTTATCGCAAGTTCATCACCGAACCCTAAACGACTATCGGCAGTTACAATCCAAGCAGCTTTTCGAAAAGATAAACTGTGAGTAAATAGCCACTGTGAACCACTAAAAGAGGGGCCAGACTGGTAATCTAATGAAATTTCCAGGCGGTTGTTGACTCGATTGAGCGCCCGGTGATCAGCAAAAATAGTAGTCAAACTGCGTAGGGCGTCGCCTTCAGCATTTAAATGATAATTCAGGATCGACGATGAGGCTGCGCTTATGTTATCTGCAACAGTCTCGGAATAGGTTCCATTGGCGTACAAAAGATACTGACTGATTCCAACTCGGAGCTGACTATTAAAATCCTTCTCCAACGACCCCTCAGCTTCCTGCTCAAAATAGCTGGTATCTAGACCGTTATCTCCGATTCCGGTGAACCAGCGAACATCATACCTCCCGAACAGGTCATAAGGTGAACGATAAGCTGGGTTATTGTGAAATTCAGCGCTAGCACTCAGCGCATAGCCCTCTCCATCCAGCCCCTGTTTGGACTCAGCTGAGACTGAAGGTGAAAAAACATATCGAGCCTGGCGATAGGTATCAACTTTGGCTGTTGCATAAAGATCATCAGACTGCTGATCGTACAACCCACTGCTGAAAAGTTTACTTTCAGTTCTAGAGCCGACCATGCGAACCCGCCAGGCTGTATCACGACTGAGTTCTCCACTGGCATAGAAGGGAACAGTGAGACTACGGTCCATAGAGTTACCATCGTTTACGCGACTGAAGGTTGTAAAGTTTGAAGCCTGCCAGCGAGTTCGGTTAGCCCTAGTGAACAGGTTAATGTCGTAGCGCTTCTGGTGCTGAAGGCTTGAACCAGAAGATTCCGTAAGGGTTTCGGAATAAGCAATGTCACTCGAAACCTGAATCCAGTTGGTCATGTTGACCCACTGACGGCGATTATGCTGGTCAATTGTGCCAAGTAAAAATTCTTGTTCACTAAAATTGGCCGTCGGATCTATCCGATCATCATGAGTGAAAACCTTATAGTGAAACCAGTTGTTCTTTTTGTTCAGTGAAACAAAGGCTAGATCACGGTCGGTATAGTCGCGCGGGTTGAGACTGTTTAAATCGTGGACATCGACCTGTCGGAAATCGAGGAGCAAGCGAGGAACCGTTGAAAGGATATCACGATATTTTCCTTCATAGTGTCCATTTTGAGCTCCGACATTCAAGGTCAACCCGGTCACACGATGGGTTCCATTCGCGATATCTGTAACAGTCCCTAGTCCAGACGAAGACCCTCGCTCATTAAAAAGTTCGCCCAAATCTTTCTCAACAAAGGCAGTACTCGTCATATCATGCGAGTACGCATGGAAGTTGAACGGCAAGCCACCGGGAGTCAATGAAATTTCACCACGATACAGGATTTTATCGAGAGGGTTGCCAATGAGAAGTTGGCTGCCGTTTTCACTGTCTAAATCGACCCAACTCCATTCGTAACCAAGTGCAAGGCTGTAGTCACCTAAGCGACCATCGCCCAAATAACCTTGTTTTTCAGCAAGAAATGAGTACTTTTGAGTGAAATGACTCGCGTCTAGCACCTTGCTGCCATTCTCAGTAGCTGTATGATCACCAATACGCCATTCGAGAGCGCCAGAAATCACAGCAGGTGCCGCAACAGCAGTTGCTGCCAACCCGATACAGGCGACAACAAAAAGCAAAGCTGTTATAAGAATTTTGTTCGGCATCAAAGTTTTTCCATTACGGCTTCGCAGCCAGTAAACATGAGGCTTCCTAACGTTGCATCCACCTTTTGTGCAATATACATACCTAGCAACAAACGCTCAGCAAATAAGCGTTTATGGCGTCTCTATCACCTCGCACACGTCCTCGCACGTTATATCACCGCAGGACCGGCTGAATAACTGCAAAACCGCATGGAAATATCTATTAAAGTATTAGAAACAGGAGGGTTTTTAGCACAATGGCGGACTGTGCAATTGCACAGACCGCCACTATAAAACAAGAAAAGCTCTACCTCAGAGTACGTTTAAATTCCAGTCAATAACTGGAGTTTTAGCCTTGACCTTACTTCTTATGACAGCGCTGACAGAGCAGCATTCTTGAAGTAATACCATCGCGAAAATAATATCTGGCCTCACCAACATGCGGATCATGGCAGCTGACACAAGTAAGGTTACCACCAGTAGAAGGGTCTTCAACACCATCAAGTGGATGAGTACCTCCTGAGAATCCAGAGATAACATGAATTGTTTTATCAACGCCCTCATGACAACTCAGGCAAAGCTCATTAGCCTTACGTAGTATCTGCGAAAGGTTGTCAGAGGCGTGTGAGTCATGACAGACGCTACACATGCCAACCTCTACAGGCCCGTGGACTCTCTTGGCTGCACCAAATCGACCGACAATATCCTCATGACATTCGGCACACAACTTTGCATCCTTTTTACGTGGCGCGTAGCGTACCGGACTACTCTTAGCATCATGACAATAGACACACTGCCAGGCGCCTGCCGGCCCGTGAACATTTTTATGTTCCAGCATCCGTTTGTGACAACTGGCGCAAGGGTTCTCTGCTCCAACCGTTTCAAGCTGAACCGGCGTCGGGTTCATATTGTGGCAACCAGTGCAAAAGACCTCCTGCTCCGGTTTATGCATGATGAAGCGTTTGTAATCTGAAGGCGGAGGATCGGCAATGTTATCCTGAAAAAAGAACTCGGCCTGGGCCTCGGAGGTTTTTTTGCCGCCTTTATATGCTTCAACCTTGACCGTATTTTTACCGGCGTCCCAGTTCGGCTGAACAATCAGAAAATCAGCGAATGCCGCCTTATATTCGGCGCTGGAGATGTCGAGTAAATCACTCTTATCACCGCCGATATCAAGAGTTAAGCCATCAACGCCATCACCAGCCTTGATGATAAGAAAATCAGAGTGAACAACGTAGGTCCCGTCAGCCGGATAGAAAATATTCAGAGCGACTGCTGGTGAGGCCAGAATGAACGTCAATACGATAATAAGAGTTAATCGTTTGATCATATGGTGACTCCTGGAAACCGAAAAAAACAAAAAGTTGAGGAATGAGGAAGCAAAGAACAGCGCTGAAGCCTACCTCAATTCTTCTGGAATAAATATTTCACCTTCAGTCAAAGGATGCTGCTGAAGATAATCCCCGCTGATAAACTGGAAGCGATGCACCATGCGACTGAGTGAATCAACGATCCATATCTTACCGTCCGGGTCAGCAGATATGCCCTTCGGCATATCAAGCCCGCCGGGATGAACCTGACCAGCCTGTAAAACAGATCGACCACCAATGGAAAGGAGATAGTTCCCCTGCATATCGAAAATAACAAAGCGATGAGACTGGGCATCAGTCACATAAATATGACCAAAGCCGTCAACGGCTATCCCTTTAGGCATCTTGAAAGAACCAAGCGCCGTCCCGCGCTCGCCGAACATTCGCACAAAGCTGCCATCTGGATGTATTATCTGAACACGGGCATTTAGAGCATCCAAAACAACAAGGTCTCCCGTGGGGGAGAGTGCAATATCGAGGGGAAAATTAAATTCTATCTCGCCCGTCCCGCGTTTGCCTATGCGGCGGAGGAATTCTCCATCAGCATTAAAAACTGCGATCTGATGATTAAGCGAATCGACAACATAAAGGATCTGACGCTCAGCATCAAAGGCGAGACCGTTTGGCCGCTTCAACCCAGCATCCTTGCCAAACTCCTTAACGACAACTTCGTCCCTACTAAACTGGTAGATCAAATTTGTCGCGGTATCTGCAACGTAACCACCACCGTCCGGGCGATACTCAAGGGCTACCGGGAAACTGAAGGCGTAGGGCTCACCCTCACGGTTTTTCAGCCATCGCACCTCCCCTGCAGCAAGATCACAGATAACGACCTTAGCCTCTCCGGGATCAGCTACAGCGAAAACCTCATCACCACGCGAGCCGATACCGTGTGGAGCCTTAAAGATTGGACGACCTAATTGAGTGCCGAGAATTGCCTGAGCCAGCGGACTTTCCGCGTGCATGACATCGCGATCGGCCTGATAAAAATCGATATATTCAATCTTTGGTTCGGCCCCACCAATCGGCCAGAAGTAACGTTGTTTGGGCCCTGTTTGTGCGGCACACCCAGTCAGCAGCAGCGAAAACAGTAAAAAAAAGATATGTATACGCATCATAAAAGTACCACCTGTTAGTCGTTCTGAACCGCACGTGATCGATTGTAGCTTTTGGGTTTATGGCAGCCAACAGTGCAGTTAGCACCAAAACGCTCCGAAGTATATCTGATCGGAATCTCCCATTTGCCAAAGCCAGGAATCTTACTCTTTATCAGCTTTTCCTGACTAGCGCCATGCACGCCGTGGCAGGTTTTGCAGGTCCGGCCCTTTGTTGACTTGTTGACATGAACAAAATGAAGGTTCTTATCACCGTTGCGGAAGTTTGTCAGCTCGCTGGTCCGCGGGTAAAGAAAAGCTTCTCGGTCGTGACATTCAAAACAAAGCGCATAATTTTCTTCTGCAAAGCCGCTATAGAATTCAGATGGATAGTCCAGTCGTAGCAACACACGATTCACTGAACCATGCGGGTCATGACAGGCCCAACAGGTGCCATCGGCAACAGGTTTATGCTGGTACAGTGCTGCCGCAATTGTTTCACCCATACTATCGTGGCAACTGACGCAAAAAACCTGGGGATCATCCTGCAACATGCGGATATTGCCATTACCGTGCGGCCCATGGCAGGTCACACAACCTTCTTCTAAAGCGGCATGCGGTACGGGTGAATTTTGCGCTTGTTCTCCAATATCCTCGTGGCAGAGCACACAAAGCGCGTCCCCTTCTGCGGGCAACATAAATTCTTGTGGGCCACTATGGGGACTATGGCATGAAGTACAGCCATCATCTACCGCCGGATGAACGTTCTCCATGCGCGCCAACTCTTCTTTATCATCGTGGCACATAAAGCAGAGCTGATTCCCTTCTTCTACCAACTGATAGGTGGCGTCAGAAGAATGTACGTCATGACAACTCTCACAGTCGCCTGCGGCAACCGGGCCATGAACCATCTTCTGGTCGGCCTTATTCTCGTGACATTGATAGCAGAGGTCCTGTCCGAGAGCAGGCAGCATTCCCGGCTCTTCCCCTTCATGGGGATTGTGACAGTCGGTACAGTCGCCGTCGGCAACCGGGGTATGAGCATTAGATTTCCCCTCGGTCTTGCTTTCGTGACACTGATAACAGAGGGCGGGCACGGCCTCGACCAGCAGGGCTGGCTGCTTGCTCGCATGCGGATTATGGCAGGAGAGACAATCTCCATCAACGACCGGCGGGTGCCCGTTCATCCCTTTGCTACCGGTTTTCGGATCATGGCATTGATAGCAGAGTTCACTGCCATCTGCCGATAGCATTTTGTACGTGTCACTGCCATGAGGGTCATGACAAGAGGAACAACCCTCCTCTAAAGCCGGGTGGATCGTCGTCATCCCCACAGTGAAATCGTCGTGACAGGTGAAACAAAGGTCTTGACCTGCTGCTGGCAACATTTTCGGGGCGTCACCAGCATGCGGATTATGGCAACTGGAACAGTCACCTTCAGCAACGGGTGAATGGAGAACCCTCTTCCCTTCACGCGGGTCATCGTGACAATCCAGACAAAGGTCAACGCCTGCAGCCTGCAACATCATAGGTGCCGGTCCGGCATGAGGCCCGTGACAGGCGGTGCAACCATCTTCCAGTGCCGGGTGAACAGACATTTTGTCTTCGGTTTTACTGTCATGGCACATATAACAAAGCGCCGCCCCTTCCTGGTAAAGGAAGAGATTATTATTGGTTTGATGAGGAGAATGGCAGCCAACACAACCATCTTCCAGTGCAGAATGAACCGAGGACAAACCTTCGGTCTTACTTTCGTGGCATTGATAGCAGAGTGCTGCGCCTTTTTCCGGGAACTTGAAGGCGCCCTTACTTCCGGGATGCTTCTTCCGGGTCTCTTCATGACAAACCGCGCATTCCTGAGCAGCAACCGGACCGTGGACAAACTTTGCCTTGCCGATGATGGCGTGACAACTTGAAGTCACGCAACTTTCAACAGCCAAGGCATTTGCACCCCAGCCTAAAAGCAGCAAAAGAACCAGCATACTCCTGACAGAACCAGTCATAACAACACCCCTTTGAGACAAAAAATTAAAAGCGCGGACAGAATACAGGATTCGGCTCAATGAATCCAGCAGAAAGCGGCTCTATGCGAGCGCAATACCGGCACCAATGAACGCAAAAGAGCCGGTCTGTTGCCAGACCGGCTCTTTTGAATTCTACATTGAAGCTACGCCTTACTTAACGTGGCATTGCTTACACTTGGTTGGGCCGTCTTGCTTCTTATGACAGCTCTTACACAGCTTATGGAAAACTTTTTTAGCTTTTGGAGCATCAGCGTTCACACCGTGACAGCTGCTACACTTGCCGGCGTCAACGCCATTGTGGTGACAGGTTGCGCAGTCAGCAACACGACCCTGGTGAGCGGCATGCTGAAAAGTTACTGTTCCCATGCTTGCTTCAAGCTTAACTTCTGCGGGGCCATTGTTTGCAATAGCGAACATCGCGGTGGTAGCAACAAGACCGGCAACAACCAACAAAATAACAATCTTTTTCATTTCCCATCTCCTCATAGTTTACAGAAACACAAATGTTTCCAAATTGGCGTAGAAAAATATTACAAAAGGGCAGAGTCTGTCAATGGAAAAACAGTATACTGTATACTTCAAGAGCGTCTTTTCACGCGTCTCACCCGCGAGAACCCTGTGTACCCACTTCTCAGGCGAGTCCGTCGTCCAGAAGACGTTGCTGTAAAGATTCAGCCTTGATAATTACCCCTGCCGCCATCTCCAGCTTATAGTCTTCAAGCTTACGCGCCAGTCCATCATCACTTGTCGCAATAATTTGCGCGGCAAAGATTCCGGCATTTTTCGCTCCAGCCTTTCCAATCGCCATGGTTGCGACCGGGATACCTGCCGGCATTTGAACCATCGCCAGCAAAGCGTCAAGACCGCGCATAGCGGTCGCATCAATCGGCACAGCGATCACTGGCAGAGTGGTTTCTGCTGCGACGACTCCAGCCAGGTGCGCAGCAGCGCCAGCGCCAGCAATCAAGACTTTCATGCCGCACTCTTTGGCCTTACGAACAAAAGTAGTTGTTCTCTCAGGAGTACGATGGGCACTTGAAACAATCATCTCAAAAGGGATATCGAACTGCTTAAGTGCCCTGCCAGTTTCGACCATAATTTCATAGTCGTTATCACTCCCCATCAGTATTCCGACTAACGGTTTTTTACTCATTCTTTTTCACTCCAACTAAAATAGGGATATTCTTCCTAACGGTTCAAGGCCTTCTGTCCAATATCCTTACGGTAATGAACATCCTGCCAGCAGATCTCATCGATCCCCAGATAAGCACATTCAATGGCCGAAGCCACATCAGCACCCAGCCCGGTCACGCCGAGCACACGGCCACCATTGTTGACAACAACGCCATCTTTCAACGCTGTTCCGGCATGGAAAACAACCAGATCATCAATTTTTGCAGCCGCGGCCAGGCCACTGATAGGCAAGCCTTTTTCAAAACTGCCTGGGTACCCACCTGAAGCCATGACCACACAGACCGCTGCTTTGTCATGCCATTCAATTGAATCCTGAGTCAATTCACCACGGGCACAGGCTTGCAGCACCGGAACGATGTCCGACTTCATTCTCATCAGCAGCGGTTGAGCCTCGGGATCGCCAAAACGCGCATTGTACTCGACCACACGGGGCTTGCCGTCTTTGATCATCAACCCCACATACAGAATACCGACATAGGGATGCCCATCCGCAGCCATCCCCTCGATGGTCGGTTTAACAATAGTTTCAACGATTTCATCATGCAGTGCAGCAGTGACAACCGGTGCGGGAGAATAAGCCCCCATCCCTCCGGTATTAGGGCCTTCATCGCCATCAAAAGCCCGTTTGTGGTCTTGGGAAGAAGCCAAAGGCAGAATGTTCTTGCCATCGGTAAAGGCGAAGAATGAAGCCTCTTCACCCTCCATGAACTCTTCGATAACGACACTGGCACCGGCGCTGCCGAACGCCTTATCGAGCATGATATGGTCAACTCCAGCGATCGCCTCAGCCTCGGTCATGGCGACGATGACCCCCTTGCCAGCGGCTAGACCATCGGCCTTGATCACAATCGGCGCCCCCTGCTGCTTGATATAGGCAACAGCTGCGGCGTGCTCGGAGAAACTCTGGTAGTCTGCGGTCGGAATATTATGACGCGCCATCAGATCCTTGGAGAAGCCCTTACTCCCCTCGATCTGCGCCGCCGCCCGATTCGGTCCAAAGATTTCGAGCCCCGCTGCCTGGAAGCGGTCAACAATCCCCATGGTCAACGGCACTTCAGGACCGACCAGGGTCAGATCAATCTTTTCTGCCAAGGCAAAATCGAGCAGTGCATCGATTTCTTCAGCACCGATATGGACGCACTCGGCCAACTCAGCGATCCCTGGATTTCCGGGTGCGCAATAAAGAGTTTTAACCAGGGGCGACTGGGAAATTTTCCAACAGAGTGCGTGTTCGCGGCCACCACCGCCGACAACTAAAACTTTCATAAAATCAACTCCACGTTATTGAAACTCCGGTCAAAGTAAAAACCTTGCCTCGCGCCCGTTCGCTTTGCTCACTCAAGGCGCAGAGATCACAGAGAAGGCTAAACCAAAATCCAGGTATAGACTTTCTCTGCGCCTTTGCGTCTCTGCGCGAGATCGCCCTTCTACGGTCAAGAGTATTTATTCCTCAATGACGGAAATGTCTCATGCTGGTGAAGATCATTGCGATACCATGTTCATCGGCGGCAGCGATAATCTCTTCGTCACGAATCGAACCTCCCGGCTGAATAACCGCAGTTACCCCGGCGGCAGCGGCATTATCAATACCATCGCGGAAGGGGAAGAAGGCATCAGACGCCATCGCTGAGCCCTGAACCTCAAGACCGGCATGCTCAGCCTTAATAACGGCGATACGTGCTGAATTGACACGGCTCATCTGCCCGGCCCCGACACCGATGGTCATGCCATCGCGCCCATATACAATTGCGTTGCTCTTGACGAATTTGGCAACCCGCCAGGCGAACATCAAATCTTCACGCTCTTTAGCGGTCGGGACCCGTTTACTTACAACCTCAAGATCGCCGCTCAGCAGCAGATCTGTATCTTGAACCAGCAAACCGCCATTTACGCGTTTAAAGTCGTAACGCGCACTCGACTGCTCAGTCCAAAAACCACACTCAAGCAGACGAACATTCTTCTTGGCTGCAATAATTTCAGAAACACCCTCTGCTACCGCTGGAGCGATAATCACCTCGACAAACTGCTTGTTAACAATCGCCTGTGCAGTCTCACAATCGAGTTCACGGTTCACAGCGATAATTCCGCCGAAAGAGGATTCCGGGTCGGTAGAGAAGGCGCGCTCATAAGCTGCCAACAGAGTTTCGCCTACCGCGACGCCACAAGGATTGGCATGTTTGACAATGACACAAGCCGGCCCCTCAGTGAACTGCTTCACGCACTCAAGAGCGGCATCGGTATCACCAATATTATTGTAAGAGAGTTCTTTGCCCTGAAGTTGACGGGCAGTCGAAATTGAAACCTCCGAAATAGTTTTCTCAATATAAAAAGCGGCCTGCTGATGCGGATTTTCGCCATAACGCATCGACTGAGCCTTATTGAATTGCAGGCTTAGCACTGGGGGGAAATCGGCATGTTCTTCGCCGGTTTTCTTGCCAAGCCAGTTCGAAATTGCCCCGTCGTAGGCTGCAGTATGCTGATAAACCTTGACCGCCAGTTTGAAGTTTGCTTCAGGAGAAACACTGCCTCCACTCTTCTTCATCTCAGCGAGGATTGGAGCATAATCGAGCGGATCGACCAGAACGGTGACCGAACGATTGTTCTTGGCCGCACTACGCAACATCGTCGGGCCGCCAATGTCGATATTTTCAATCGCATCTTCAAGGCTGCAATCCGGCTTGGCTACAGTCGCCTCAAAGGGGTAGAGATTGACCACGACCATGTCGATATTTTCGATGCCGTGCTCAGCCATGGTCGCAACGTGCGCAGGGTTATCACGCAGGCCAAGCAAACCACCGTGAACCTTGGGGTGCAGGGTCTTTACCCGGCCATCGAGCATCTCTGGGAATCCGGTAAAATTGGAAACATCCATCACCGGCAATCCGGCGTCACGAATCAACTTTGCCGTTCCACCGGTTGAGAGAATCTCAACACCAAATCCGCAGAGTTCACGGACAAGTTCGACAATGCCAGCCTTATCAGAAACCGACACCAGAGCACGTTTGATCATCGCCATAGTTAACAATTTTCCTTTCCACATCGGGTACCGCGACTAGTCCGTACCCGAAAAATCGAAACAAGAATGGACAGCCGCATCGACTGTCCATCCACAATTTATATTTACTTAGGGGATTCCGACGAGATGTTGCTGCCGGAGAAGGACTTTTTCTAGCATAAAGACCGGGTCCGGGCAACTCTTTTCAGTGCCCTAGTGCCTTGCGTATCATAAAGCTTCGCAATATTGCGCTGGAATTTGGCGGGTCAGCGAGGCACGCTTTCAGTTGCATAGCCATAGCTATACAACTGAAAGCGCAACGCAGTTGAAGCGACAAATAACCAGCAAGATGCGTAGGGATATGGTTGGCATGGGACTATAACCTCAAACAAAATATCGCGGCACACGCGGACCGATACGACAGAAGACCTCATAGTTTATCGTATCCAGCTTTTCGCCCCATTCCTCAGCGCTAATAGACTGTTCACCATCGGTTCCGAGCAGCACCACCCGGTCCCCAACCTCAGCATGGTCGATATCTGTGACATCGACCAGAATCCAGTCCATGCAGACCCGTCCGACGACTGGTGCGCGCGCGCCCCGTATCAGCACATCGCCAGCATTGGAGAATAAACGATTGTAACCATCAGCATAGCCGACCGGCAGGGTTGCCAGACGGGTTGTGCGTTGCGTCGTATAGGTATGTCCATAGGAGACCCCCTGCCCGGCCTCAAGAGTTCGCAATTGGGCAATCCGGGTCGAAAAGGTCATGACCGGCTGCAGATCGAGCTGTGATTCAAACTCCCTGGAAGGGTAGCCGCCATACAACACGATTCCCGAACGAACCAAGGTGCATTCCGGCACGTCCCAAGCGGCCAAACCAGCACTATTACTTAAATGAATGTTAGGTGGATGGATACCTGCAGCGTTCAGTTGTTGAAGAATTTTACGAAAGATTTTGATTTGCTGATGAGTCTCCATGGAACCGGTGTCATCAGCACAGGCCAAATGCGACATCAGTCCAACGACCTCAACCCCGGCAGCACCCTTCAATAAATCGATCAAACACGGGATTTCATCGGGCAGGAACCCGACGCGACCCATCCCGGTGTCACATTTCAGATGGACGGGAAAGCTTGAACCACTCTCTTCACAAAACTGATTAATACGTTGCAGATCTGACAGACTGAAAACGGCAGCAACCAGATCCTGATGCAAAAACTCAGCTTCCTGCCCCGGGTAACAACCACCAAACACCAGAATCGGTCTTTTAATCCCGGCATCACGTAGCTCTATCCCCTCTTCAAGAGAAGCGACCGCGAATTGCTCGACGGCTTCCTCTTCAAGGACACGACTGATGGCGACAGCGCCATGCCCATAGGCATCGGCCTTGACAACGGCCATCACTCCCTGCCCGACGGAACAGAAATTTCTGACCTGTTGCAGGTTGTGGCGCAAGGCCGACAAGTTAATGTCAGTTCGGGTTGGACGTTGCGGAAAATCCATTGTGCACACGATTCTTTCGGTGTATCGGGCGGGAACTGCATGTCGAAGGTAGTTTAAAGGGGGAAGCCCGAGCTGTAAAGACCTCAAACCAACACTTGCTATCTCAGGGATTACAATTGACAGCATTTATCACCCTCTGCTAACCTCAAATATTGTTTTTTCTACTTTCTGGAGGTCCATCCATGTGTCTTGATTACGGTCCGTTTAAACTGATTTCTGATGACAAAGAGACCAGCCTCGAAAACGTTGCATCCTTACTGGTCCAACCAACTGGCATAAAGTTGATCGACAACTTTGGCAAAACCGAACTTGTTGCAGGACAAATCACTGAAATAGATCTTCTCAACCAACGCATCATTCTCACCTGAACCAAAAAGTTAAATCCAAGTAACTTAAAACTAAGATTCGCAATCGCCACATACGGCCTCGCCAATATTTGACACCTGACAGGAGCGCGCTGATGCTTTCCGGACTCTATCTGATCACTGACGACAACGGCGATGGCAAGCTTCTCAACCGGGTTGAGAGTGCACTTGCTGGCGGTGCCAGTACTGTTCAATATCGAGCCAAAAACATTGGTGCCGATGAACGCCTTACTGTAGCGGTGCAGTTACGGGACCTTTGCCACAGCGCAGGGGCCAAGCTCATTATCAACGACTTTGTCGAACTGGCTAAAGAGATCGATGCCGATGGCGTCCATCTCGGTCAGGACGACATGAACATTTCTCAAGCACGACAACTTCTCGGTCGCGATAAAATAATTGGCATCTCCACCCACAGTGTCGACCAGGCCCTCAAGGCGGAATCTCAAGGTGCCGACTACATTGCCCTTGGCAGCATTTTCCCCACAACAAGTAAAGACACGCCACAGGTTGTCGGACTCGACGCCCTGCGCAAAGTCCGTCGCGCGATCCGTGTTCCACTGGTCGCAATCGGTGGCATAGATATCAGTGGCGCAGATCAGGCGATCGACGCTGGAGCCGATGCCATTGCAGTCATATCATCGGTCATGCAAGATAGCTCACCAGGCATTGCGGCCCGTGAATTTGCCCTGCTTTTCAATCGCAAACTAGATCGTCCTCGTGGCCGCGTTCTTACGATTGCCGGATCAGACAGCGGTGGCGGTGCGGGAATCCAGGCCGATATAAAGACAATCAGCTTACTCGGCAGCTACGGCAGTAGCGTAATTACTGCCCTTACCGCTCAGAACACAGTAGGCGTCAACGGCATTTTACCCGTTGAAGCTGATTTTGTAACGGCACAACTCGATGCAATTCTGGATGATATTGGAACCGACACAGTCAAGACGGGCATGCTCAGCTGGGGGGGGACCGTTACCCGGGTTGCACAGGCCATCCGCAACCGCAACCTGCTAACAGTGGTCGACCCGGTCATGGTTGCAAAAGGTGGGGCTCCTCTCCTTGATGAAGAAGCACTGGATAGCCTGCTCTCACAACTACTGCCTCAGACCTACCTCCTCACCCCAAATCTCCCCGAGGCCGAAAAAATAACCGGCTCCCCGGTCAGGAATCTGGCAGAGATGGAAGATGCCGGGCGGATGCTTCAGGGTCTTGGCGCGCGAAATGTCCTGATGAAAGGTGGACACCTTAAAAAAGAAGATGCAGTCGACCTGCTCCTGATCGGCGATGAAAAACATGAATTCCGTTCACCACGTATCGACACCAACAACACACATGGTACTGGCTGTACTTTTTCCGCAGCCATAGCGACTTTTCTTGCACAGGGATTTCCCCTGTTACAAGCCGTTGAACAGGCTAAAAGATTTATCGACCTGTCGATTGCCACTGCCGTTAAATGTGGGAAAGGCCATGGACCGGTCAATCATGTCGAAGCGGCCTTCCGTTATTTTCATGAGCAACAGAGTTGACCTGAAAGAGCCTCCCCCTTATGCTGGACCGACATTGCAGGCGCATATTGTAAATGTCACGGTACAAACCGTGGCAAAATCAACCAATTTCATAGCAGCAGCGCCATGAAAACTATAGCGCTGCTATTTTTTCGAGGAGACCATGACTCAACTGGAAATGGCCCGCAACGGGCAAATCAGTGATCAGATGCGCATCGCAGCGCAAACTGAAGGAATCGACGCAGAAATCTTACGCCAGAAAATTGCAGCGGGGACTGTCGTTATCTGCCTGAATAACATGCGTAAAAACGGTAAACCGCTCGCTGTTGGTGAAGGCTTGCGAACCAAAGTTAATGCCAATATCGGCACCAGTCAGGACGATACCAGCATCGACAAGGAGCTTGAAAAAGCCAAGGTCGCGCAGGCAGCTGGGGCCGACGCCTTGATGGACCTGTCGACCGGCGGACCAATCGATGAAATCCGTGCTGCAGTGATCGCCGAGACCGAACTCTGTATCGGCAGCGTCCCCCTCTATCAGGCGGCCTGTGATGCAGTTTTAAAACAGGGAAAACCGATTGTCGACATGAGCGTTGAAGACATTTTTGCCGGAGTCAAAAAACATCTGGATGATGGTGTCGACTTTATAACCGTTCATTGCGGTGTTATCCGCGAGACCGTAGCGCGCATGGAGAATGAAGGGCGAATCATGGAAGTGGTCTCGCGCGGCGGTTCCTTCACCGTTGAATGGATGCTACACAACAACGCCGAGAACCCGCTCTATGAATTTTTTGACCGTCTGCTCGAACTGGTTCGTCCCTACGATGCGGTTCTCTCTCTGGGAGACGGATTCCGCCCCGGATGTCTGGCCGATGCCACTGACCGCGCCCAGATCCATGAGCTGATAGTTTTGGGAGAATTGACCCAACGCGCTCAAGCCGCGGGCATCCAGGTCATGATCGAAGGCCCGGGTCATGTGCCGCTAGACCAGATTGAAGCCAATATCAAGCTGCAGAAACGCCTCTGCCATGGAGCCCCCTTCTACGTCCTCGGACCTCTGGTCACCGACATCGCTCCCGGCTACGACCACATCACTGCGGCGATTGGTGGTACTGTTGCAGGAGCGGCTGGTGCTGATTTCCTTTGCTATGTCACCCCAAGCGAGCACATTCGCCTGCCAACGGTTGAAGATGTTCACGAAGGTGTTATGGCGACACGGATCGCAGCTCATGCGGCCGATATCGTCAAGGGTATCCCCGGCGCCATCGAGCAGGACAACGCCATGGCCAAGGCGCGTAAGGAACTCGACTGGAAGAAACAGTTTGAACTCGCCATTGATCCCGAAAAAGCACGTCGTTTACGTGCCGAGTCGGGTGTCGACGAAGAGCACGGCGCCTGCACCATGTGCGGTTCTCTCTGTGCGTATAAGGTGATGAACGAGCGAAAAGCGGTCAAACAGAGCGCCTGATTTCTCTCGGTAAAGTTCAATTTAAAAAAGGGGTCACTTCTAAAAGTGACCCCTTTTTTTTGTGCTTGTTAAGCTGTAATTGACGGCAGTCTCTACTCGGCCAGATAGGTGTAGGAGGTCAGCATCTTATCAAGCAGTTCGATAAAATGGCTGGTCTCCTCAAAAGTAACTTTGCGCGAGGCGACATTCTTCTCGAGGGCATCCCGTACCTGTTTGAGGATCTCTGGCCCCTTGTACTGCACATACTTCAAACTCTCCCAGGTCGCATCGCCGTTGATCACCGTGTCGATCTTGTAGTTGGTTTTTTTGTTGAAGGTGACATGCACCGCGTTGGTGTCGCCGAACAGATTGTGCATATCACCGAGAATCTCCTGATAGGCGCCGATCATGAAGAAACCGATATAGTAATCCTCATCATTCTGTACCTTGTGCAGCGGCAGAAACTCGGTGCGCCCATGTTCTCCGACGAAGCTGCTGACCGCGCCATCCGAATCACAGGTGATATCGGCAATGGTTGCCATCACATCCGGTTTCTGATTCAGACGCTGAATCGGCATAATCGGAAAGAGCTGATCGATCGCCCAGGAATCGGGAACCGACTGAAAGAGTGAAAAGTTGGCAAAATAGGTCTCGCGCAGCGATAGCTGAAAGGTCTGCAGCTCTTCCGGGATCGGCTTAAGCCGCTCGACGATCTTATTAATTTTGATAAAAATCTTATTACACAACCATTCGGCGAGTGCGCGATCAGGTAGGGTCAGGTAACCGAGAGAAAAGAGGCTTACCGCCTCCTGAATCAGCTGCAGGGTATCGTGATAATCTTCACGCAGCGAGTGACGATCAAGACTCTGGTAGATGTCACGCAGCTTTTCAACCGTTGGAGAGAGAGCGTCTGCCTCTTCGAGTACCGCGTCATAATCGGGAAGCGCATTCTGGGTATTGGTGTTGAGAATATTGGTCACGAGCACCGAATAATGTGCAACGACCGCACGGCCAGATTCGGAGATGACATTCGGACAGGGCACCCCGGCCTCATCGCAGACGTTCTTGATCTGGTAGATGACATCACTGGCGTACTCCTCAACCGAATAGTTGACGCTCGAGAAGTAGCTCGACTTGGAGCCGTCATAATCGACCCCCAGACCACCACCGATATCGAGATACTCGAGGCCCACCCCCATCTTGACCATTTCGGCATAGATCCGACTCCCTTCGCACAGGGCGGTCTTGATCTTGTCGATTTTGGTGATCTGACTGCCGATATGGAAATGGAGCAGTTTCACCCGGTCGAGCAGTTCGTTCTCACGCAGCAGTTCGATCGCCGCGAGCAATTCCGAAATTTTCAGGCCGAACTTGGCCTCACTACCACCTGAAGTCGCCCACTTCCCCGTCCCCCGCGCCGAGAGCTTGACCCGAATCCCCAATTTAGGGGTAATTCCAAGCTTCTTTGAGAGAGTAATAACCTTCTCCAGTTCAAAGAGCTTCTCGACCACAATCGTGATGTCGTAGCCGATCCGGTTGGCATAAAGGACGGTTTCAATAAAATCATTATCCTTGTAGCCATTACAGATGATCGCCAGCTTTTTGCCAGTCGCAAAGGAGATCGCGGCCACCAGCTCAGGCTTGGAGCCGACCTCGAGGCCGATATTATGCTTCTTGCCAAAGGTGGTAATCGCCTCGACAACCTGGCGTTGCTGATTGACCTTAAGCGGATAAAAGGTTTGATAACCTGCGGGATAATCGTTGGCCTCAATCGCAGTATTAAATGCCCGGCTGATCGCGGAGATCCGCCCCTGGAGCACGTTCATGAAACGCAGCAATATCGGGGGCTTGATTTTGCGCTTGATCAGGTCATCGACCAGACTACGCAGATCGATCGAATTCTTCGAATTCGGCGAAGGGTGCACACAGACATGTCCCTTCTTGTTAACGGAGAAGAAACCATCGCCCCAGTTGTCCAGATTATAGATCCGGGCAGAATCCTTGGTAGTCCAGCGCTCCATAGTGTCCCTGTCTTGATATCTTTGTTAACGCCCAGTTTCAGGGCAATATTTATGATAATTTACTGCGAAAATCCGCGTAGCTAAAGCTGCGAACCACCTCCAGCTCGCCAGTCTCAGGTTCATAGGTACAGAGGTGAGGGTGCTGAATACCATTAAATGTGCTGGTTTTCACCATGGTATAGTGTGACATATCAAAAAAAGCAAGCCGGTCACCGACCTGCAGTGGCTTGGCAAAGGACCAGTCGCCGATAATATCACCGGCCAGACAGGATGGACCACCAAGACGGTAGTTGTAGTCTTGAACACCAGGATCTGAACCGTCCAGAACCTCAGGCCGATAAGGCATCTCCAGCACATCCGGCATGTGGCAGGTGGCTGAAACATCGAGGATAGCCGTCGGCAACTGGTTGTCGATCATGTCGAGCACTTCAGCGACCAGCAGGCCAGTCCCGATCACCACCGCCTCACCCGGCTCAAGATAAACCTCGACCCCATATTTTTCGCGAAAATACTTAATCAATGCGACAAGCCCATCAATATCGTAGCCTTCACGGGTTATATGATGCCCTCCGCCGAAATTGATCCACTTCAGCCCCGACAGGAATACTCCAAACTTCTCCTCGAAAACTTCAGTCGTGCGGGCCAGGGGTTCAAACAGATGCTCGCACAGGGTATGAAAGTGCAACCCCTCGACCCCGGCCAGCGTCTTCCCTTCAAATTCACGCCGCGGTATACCCAAACGAGAGTTCTGTGCACAGGGATCGTAGATCTCGGTCGCCCCTTCTGAATGTTCGGGGTTAACCCGCAGTCCGATCGACACCCGACCCGCTGCCTGCTCCCACAGTGGTCGGAAACGTTCGAGCTGGTTGAATGAGTTAAACACAAGGTGATCAGATAGCTTCAGCAACTCAACGACATCGCTCTCTTTGAAGGCCGCAGAGAAGGAATGGATTTCGCCGCCAAACTCTTCACGCCCAAGCCGCGCCTCCCAAGGGGAAGAAGCACAGACCCCCGGCAAACTCTGACGAATCAACGGAAAAGTCTGCCACATGGAGAAGGCCTTAAGCGCCATCAGAATCTTCGCGCCGCTACGCCGCTGCACATCTTCAAGAATCGCAAGATTGTGGCGCAAGCGTCCCAGATCAACCACATAGGCCGGTGACGGGGCGAGCTCAAGAATTTTATCGATATCAATTTCAGTCAATTAAAGTCTATCCTTCTTCATCAATCACAACGACACCCGGGATGCGGATTTTACGTCAAATCAAGGCGTCAAGGAAGAGCGCGGAGGCCTAGCGGAAGCTAGGTCGCACAAGCGATTGACGCCGACAACGCCGAGTTGGCGCAAAAGCCGGATTCCTACCACTAAAGCGAAGGCCATTCACCTTCAATAACAACGTGGGGCAACCCCATAGGCCCGACCTCGGCCATGAAGGGCTCGGGATCGAACTGCTCCATGTTCCAGACCCCCGGCGCGTGCCAGGCTTTATTCAGCATCATGATCGCTCCGGTCACCGCCGGCACTCCGGTGGTGTAGCTAATCGCCTGGGAATTGGTCTCGGCATAGCAGGCCTCATGATCGCAGATATTGTAGATATAAACCTGCTTGCGCCGCCCGTCCTTCTTACCGCGAGCGATGACGCCGATACAGGTCTTCCCCTTGGTCAAGGGCCCAAGCGTTGCGGGGTCAGGGAGTAGCGCCTTTAGAAACTGGATCGGCACGATCTTCTGTCCCTCAAATTCAACCTCATCGATGCGGGTCATACCAACATTCTGCAAGACCTCAAGGTGCTTGAGGTAGTTATCGGAGAAGGTCATCCAGAACTGGGCCTTCTTGATGCTCGGGAAGTGCTTAACCAACGACTCCATCTCCTCGTGATAGAGGCGATAGATATTCATCGGCCCGATCCCTTCGGGAAAGTTAAAACTACGCTTGGTCGACAAGGCTGGGGTCTCGACAAAAGCGCCGTCCTCCCAGTGTCGACAAGCTGCGGTGATCTCGCGGATATTGATCTCCGGATTAAAGTTGGTTGCAAAAGGGAGCCCGTGGTTGCCAGCGTTGGCATCGATAATATCAAGCTCCTCGATCTCATCAAGGTAATTTTTCGCCGCCAGCGCCGTATAGACATTGGTCATGCCCGGATCGAAACCACTCCCCAAGAGGGCCATGATTCCCTTCTTCTTAAAGCGCTCCTGGTAGGCCCACTGCCAACTGTATTCAAAGCGCGCGGTGTCGAGCGGTTCATAATTGGCGGTATCGAGATAATCGACGCCGGTCTCAAGGCAGGCATCCATGATGGTCAGATCCTGATAGGGGAGTGCAACGTTAATAACCAACTGCGGCTTTTCCTGTTTAAGCAGAGCGACCAGTTGCGGCACATCGTCTGCATCGATCTGGGCCGTCGCAACCTTAATATTTTTAATCTCTGCGGCAATCGCATCGCAGCGGGACAGAGTCCGGGAGGCCAACGTAATAGAAGAGAAGATATCGGGACGCTGGGCGCATTTATGAACCACAACCCGACTCACACCACCAGCTCCGATAATCAGTACCTTGCTCATAACAACTCTCCTTCTGTCCTGTCACCTTTATTGAGGTCGCAGGAGTAAACCTTGTCTCTCGTCAACCTGTGTAATCAAAGGTTGGCGGTGTAACAACCCAAAGAATTTTCGCTGGTCCCTTGCCAATATTACGTACGCTGTGCCGTCGGTCCGCAGTAAAGAGGAAACATTCATCCTTCTTGACCACATATTGTCGATCGTCGAGCTGAACCTGCACCCGACCAAGCAGCAGATAACCGAACTCTTCCCCTTCATGGACATCCTGCAGCGCCATCTCGGCCCCTGGCGCAAGGGTCACCAGAGCGGGGTCCAGATCGCGATTCTGTGCGCCAGGAACCAGCAACTCAACCTTGATCGCTTCGCCATCTGCACTCGATTGCACTCGCGCGCTACTGCCGAACACCACCTCGGTCTCAACCGGCTCACTAAAAAACTCCTGCATGCTGACGCCAAATACATCAAGGAGATCCTTGAGAGTCGCAATCGACGGGCAGGTGGTGTCATTCTCCAGTTGGGAGATATACCCCTTGGTCAGATTTGTCCGACTGGCAAGTTCTTCCTGTGTCAACGCATCCAGCATTCTGAGCCGTTTCAACCGAGCTCCGATATTCACCGTATTCTCCCGAGTTTAGTTATACTAATCAAAAAGTCAGGAGCGAATAATATCGATCTACGTTTTGATGTCAATAAAAAAGTCAGTGTTTCAACGCCTTGCTGACCCCTTCCCCTTGAAAGGGATTCACAGCTCGTGCTCTAATCAGCAGCATAGAAAAAGCAGCTATCTTTCCATCAACCTCCGGCTCCAGGAATAAGTACAGATGAAACTGACTCTGGTCTCAAGATTCAATACCTCCGCTTTTGGTTTGATCCTCCTTTTACTCACAGCTTGTAGCGCCAGTCCGAAGCTAATCGGCAACCCTGAATCACCCTACCCACTTCTCCAGCCCAGGGTTGGAGACATATTTCATCAGCCAACCGGGCACAAACTTGATCCTGCAGAGATGCTTGAAGCGATCGGAGATACGCGGGTTATCTTTATTGGCGAAACCCATGACAACCCGGCCTCGCACCAATTTCAACTTGATATTCTACAGGGGCTACAACAGAAAAGCCCAGGCAAGCTGGCCCTGGCCATGGAGATGTTCACCCCGGAACAACAGCCGCTACTTGATCGCTGGAGTGCAGGGGAACTTGAGGAGAAAGAGTTCTTACGTGAAGTTGACTGGTTTAAGAACTGGCGAATGAACTTTGCCCTCTATCGCCCGCTACTCACTTTCTGCCGAGACAACCAGATCCCGGTGATCGCATTGAATGCGCCGAAAACGTTGGTAAGGAAGGTCGGGCGGACGCCATTGACTGAGTTACCAGAAGAGTTGAGCGCCCAACTGCCTGAACTTGATTTTCATGACCCCTACCAGCGGGCGATGGCAGAAAGTATCTACAGCGGCCATAGCATGGGCAAGGCCAGGAGTGACGGCTTCATCCGCGTGCAGACACTGTGGGATGAAACCATGGCCCAGAACCTTGCGACTTACCTGCAAAGCTCTGACGGCCTGGATCGACAGGTCGTAGTGGTCGCGGGAGGAAACCATGTGCGTTACGGTTTCGGCATCCCACGTCGTCTGCATCGACGTCTGCCAGTCTCCTATCTCCTGATCGGTTCGCGTGAAGTTGAACTCTCTAAGGAACGCGAGGCACAATTAATGGATGTCAACATGCCACGGTTTCCGATGCGCGCCTGGGACTATCTGAAACTGACGAGCTATGAAAAGGTCGACGTTGGTGTCAAACTCGGGATTGCAATCGAAGATGATCCTCAAGGGGTGCTGGTCAAAATGGTGATGCCCAATTCAATCGCCGAAAAATCCGGAATTAACAAAGACGATCTGCTGCTTCAAGCCGACGAGATAAGGCTGTATGATCGCTTTGAGCTACTTTACCTGTTGATGAACCTGAAAGATGGGGATGAGATTCAACTCAGTCTGCAGCGCGGCGAAGAAATTCTGCTTCTGCCTGTGTCACTCTGATTTAAAACAAGGGCGACCTGTTCTTCAGGTCGCCCTTGTTTTAAACTGTAAATTCAAATAGATCAGCGTGAACTATGCTTTTCCTGCACTCCCAAGCACCGCCTGATTCTTATGTTTAATCAATTCAACTAATTCGCTACGTGCAGCACCAAGATACTTACGTGGGTCAAATTCACCAGGGTTGTTGGCGAGAAACTCGCGGACCTTGGCAGTCACCGCCAAACGCCCATCAGAATCGATGTTGATTTTACAAACCGCACTCTTCGCCGCACGCCTTAGCTGGTCTTCCGAAACACCAACCGCACCCTCCATCTTTCCGCCATACTGATTTATCAGCTCAACATAGGCTTGCACGACGCTACTAGCACCATGCAGGACAATGGGAAAGCCGGGGATCCGTTTTTCGATCTCTTCAAGGATATCAAAACGTAAAGGAGGAGCAGACTCCCCTTCCTTCAACTTAAACTTAAAGGCTCCATGGCTGGTGCCGATAGAAATCGCCAGGGAATCGACCCCGGTTTTTTGAACAAAATCCTCAACCTCATCCGGTTGGGTGTAGGTCGACTCTTCGGCCACAACTTCGTCCTCAATCCCGGCCAGCACACCGAGTTCACCTTCAACTGTCACATCATGCTGATGGGCATATTCAACGACCTTGCTGGTTAAGGCCACGTTCTCATCGTAAGGGAGGTGCGAGCCATCGATCATAACCGAAGAGAATCCTGAGTCGATGCATGATTTGCATAACTCAAAAGAATCACCATGATCGAGGTGGAGAACGATCGGCAGGTCAACTCCAATCTCGCGAGCCATCTCAACCGCACCCATTGCCATGTACTTGAGCATGGTTTCATTGGCATAGTTTCGAGCGCCTTTGCTGACCTGTATAATGACTGGCGAACGAGTTTCAGCACAGGCAATAACGATGGCCTGCAACTGTTCAAGGTTGTTAAAATTATATGCAGGGATGGCATAGCCACCGGCAACAGCGTGACGGAATAATTCGCGTGAATTGACTAGCCCTATGTCCTTGTAACTGACAACTTTACTCATATATTCTCGCTCCTCTGATAGGATAAAAATCGACCTGATTATTCAGATATTCTCCTAGGTTCACCAAATACTATTATCAGCAGATCCTAAGGTTGTCCAGCTTTCACCCACAATTTATATAATTCGTCTCCCTGCCGACACCATGAAAGACAGAGCGGTATTGCGTCACCCTGTTATTTCGATTAGTATACCGGCGAATTCACCGCCAAAAGCAATATGAAACCAAAAGAAAAGTAAATTTTCAACACCTCACCTGTGCCTTAAGGCACTGACACAGGAAAGGGCCTGGTAAATGGCTGCTGGAAAAGACGAGAAATATTTTAAAGATTGGAAACAACGCGAAGAAATCGCTGAAGCGATGATCTCTTTGATCGGGCGACTTTATCGCGATCGGGAAGTGATCTGCACCATCTTTAATCGTTCATTGGTACACCAATCGACCATCGATATTTTACGCGTCCATCGTTATGCACGTCAGATAATTGATAAAGAACTCTGGGTCACCGATACCTTCCCGATTCTGCAGGCTTTGGAAAAACTCGACCTGGCACCAGGGCGGATCGATCTGGCCAAGTTAGCCATTGCGGCTCAAGAGCAGAAGGTTACAGATATTGACGCCTATATCGCACAAGAATTGGCACCACTGAATACCGGGCGTTCCCATCAACTGAGTGAGCCACGCGATGTTGTTCTCTACGGCTTTGGCCGTATCGGCCGTCTGCTGGCGAGGATCAT
Organism: Deltaproteobacteria bacterium; assembly: GCA_024280485.1. Taxonomy (GTDB): domain Bacteria; phylum Desulfobacterota; class Desulfuromonadia; order Desulfuromonadales; family Geopsychrobacteraceae; genus Geopsychrobacter. The sequence continues at coordinate 22,570 of JAJRQB010000018.1, read as the reverse complement.
GATTGACCAGGTTGGCGGAGGCAATAAATTACGTCTACGTGCCGCGGTGGTCCGTAAAGGAAGTGACGACGACCTGACCAGACGTGCCAGTTTGTTACGTCGCGATTCGGTACATGGCCACTTTGAGGGGACGATCAGAATCGATGAAGAGGAGAACGCGATCATTGCCAATGGCAACATGATCCGTATCATCTACGCCGACGCCCCTGATAAAGTCGACTACAGCCAGTACGGAATCAACAATGCCATTGTCATCGACAACACCGGCAAATGGCGTGACCGTGAAGGCCTCGGTCTGCACCTGAAATCGAAGGGCGTCTCTCAGGTTATGCTGACCGCACCGGGTAAAGGTGATATCCCGAATATTGTCTATGGTGTGAACAATGATGATATTAAAACTGGTGAAAAAATCTTCTCAGCGGCCAGTTGCACAACCAACGCAATTGTACCGGTGCTCAAAGCGATCAATGATCAATTCAGTATTGTCAACGGTCACGTTGAAACTTGTCACAGTTACACCAATGATCAAAACCTGATCGATAACTATCACACTAAAAATCGCCGCGGCCGTAGTGCACCGCTGAATATGGTCATTACTGAGACTGGTGCCGCGAAAGCAGTCGCAAAAGTCCTACCGGAACTAGCGGGCAAGTTAACTGGCAACGCGATTCGGGTGCCGACCCCGAATGTTTCGCTTGCTATCCTTAATCTGACTCTCGGAAAAGAGACCAGCATTGAGGAGGTCAATGCCTACTTGCGTGACGTCTCACTGAACTCGCCACTCCAGGAGCAGATCGATTTCACCAACTCACCTGATGCCGTCTCGTCCGATATGGTCGGTTCACGTTACGCTGGAGTGGTTGATTCACTTGCCACTATTGTCGATGGCAACCGGTGTGTCCTTTACATCTGGTATGACAACGAGTTCGGTTACAGCTATCAGGTCGTCCGCTTTGTCGAAGAGATCTCCGGTCTTAAGCTCAAAACGTTTCCGCAGTAAATAGATCAGTCGCTCTTTCTTAGTTAGAAAGAGCGACTGCAAGATAAAAAAAGGCGATTCCCGTGAAAGGGAATCGCCTTTTTTATTAAACGATGTTGCTGTTTCTCAAGTGAATCGACGCATGGCGCGCTGCTTCTTACGCAGACGACGCTGGGCTTCCTTCTCCTTGCGTTTACGCTTGATACTTGGCTTCTCGTAGAACTTCCGTTGTTTCATTTCACGGAAAAGTCCTTCTTGCTGAAGCTTACGCTTAAAGACTTTGAGCGCCTTTTCAACGTTGCCATCAATGACTGTAATTTCCATGTAATAATCACCTCGCTTTCACACCATATTTTACGGCGCGAACCGCAAGAGCGCACTATATATCGATGACCCGGTTACAAGTCAAGATTATTCTATTTTTTTCCGTCCGGACCGCTTGCGAACATTAACCTTAATTCCGCCATTGGAGAACGACCACAGCCGCTGGCAGCCGAGCTGAGCATCACGTTCAAATTTACGGTTTGCCGAAATCCAGCCAATTGTCCAGTCTGCAAAAGGCCCACGACAAAGCTTACCAAAATCAGCATAAACGGACCGTAATCGCTCAACATCACCCAATCGCTCACCGTAGGGTGGATTCATGACCAGTACACCTTCAGCTGCCGGAGCCTGAAGCTCTTCCATCAAACCTTCTTCAAACTGGACGATTGAATCAACCGCTGCAACTTTGGCATTCTTACGGGCGGCGGCAATGGCAAGCGGATCACAATCAATGGCCAGAATTGGCGCAGGGGCTGTTATCTTCACTTCTGCCTCCTGCAGACAGAGGGTCCAGGCGTTATGACGAAAACGAGGCCAGTCCATGAAAGAAAATTTACGCAGCCGGCCCGGCGCTGCTCCGGCAGCAATCATCGCAGCTTCGATGGCAAAAGTACCCGACCCGGTCATCGCATCGATCAAAACTTGCGATCCGTCGTAACCGAGTTTAAGTAGAATCGCCGCCGCCAGATTTTCACGTAAAGGTGCGGCAACCGTCGTCTTACGATAACCCCGCCGATGGAGCAATTCTCCAGAACTGTCGATTGAAACCATGCAGACATCATTCTCGATCCGAATAAAGATCAACTGCTCAGTCGTGGCAGCTGCGCAATCTTCTCCCAACACCTTTGTAACGGCAGATATAACCGTTTCGGTAATCCTGCCACTGTGAGTCAACCGAGACATCTGACAACTTACCCGCACTCCACAAGCTTGCCCTGGGTGGATAAAGCGCCCCCAGGGTAGCTTCACCAACTGCTTATAGAGCGTAGGAAAATCTCGACACTTGAATTCACCAAGTCGTACCAGCACCCGCGAGGCCACGCGACTCCAGAGATTGGCACGATAGAGATCGCGGGCAATCGCCTCAAACACCACACCACCTGCCTGGGCTCTAGCCTCAATCCCCAGGTCATTAAGTTCCATAGCGCATAGTTCTTCGGCGCCTGGTGGGGTCACGGCAAAACAATCAAATTTAGGTTGGGCCATTTCGTAAGTCCTCACTTGCGGCGGGACCATAGCATGCCGCCATCATCTCCACCAGCCCCCCTTATCAAGAGATCGCAGAACTCATTTCATCCCTATTTATCGCTCTTTTTCTCGATACAAGTTGCGCCATACCGACCACTGACAAAATAACAGTTATGCCCTTGCCCATTTTTCTGTATAATACCTCATTCATTTTTACTGACAGGAGGCAACACCCATGTCGCGTACACTTATGATTATGGTTCTCTCACTCACTCTGCTCATCCCGGAGCTTGCCACGGCCCGCTGGATTGACGATATTGTTAGCATGGAGGTTGAGGCGACCGGGCCAGTCAACTTCAGCCACTACAACCACCTTGAAGCCCTCGGCAAAAAATGCACACTCTGCCACAACAATGTCTACAACATTGTTCGCAGTAAAAATCCCGAATTCAGCATGGATGATATGCGCAAAGGGAAAGCTTGTGGTGCCTGTCATAATGGCAACAAAGCCTTCGCTGTAGACGATGACTGTAGTTCCTGTCATCCAACGCGTGACATTACCTTCGCCGTTGAAGACGGCGATGCCATGTTCCCACACAGTGTCCACACCGAAATGTATAGTTGCGGAGACTGTCATACCGGAGTCTTTATCCCTGACCATCAGAAGAGTACACGCTACACCATGGACCAGATGAGTGAAGGAGAATCCTGTGGTGCCTGTCACGATGGTGATACCGCCTTTAGTGTCGAGGAGGACTGCGAAAGCTGCCACGACATGTAAAGAGATCGTGACGGTTTGTGCACCATGTATTAAAAGGGATGGGGGCCCTCTGTGCCCCCATCTTTCCGAAAGTGCATAAGTCTAAATGATTTACCAGCGATACTTTAAAGCCGGGCAAAAAGTGCAATTACGCGCCAAGATGCCGCTCCACCCTGAGGGCCGCAACGAGTTGCTCAGTGCCAGCATTCATAGTGGCAATGCCAACTACTTTAACCTGACCCTCCCTTACGGGCCAAACGCAGTTGCACAATACCCCTTTACTGAAGATATGCCCTTTGAACTCAGTACCGATGCCCTAGGACTGGGCGTCAAGGTCACAGTGACCTATCTGGAGCCACTTGCTGGTGATCGGATCAGGGTTCTTGTCCTGCCAGACCTGCAAATGTTTCAACGTCGAACCCAGCAGCGTATTGACTGTACAATCGGCATCCGCTTTACTCGCGGAAAAAACTCTTTACTTAAATTACGAGAAACTTGGCATAAGAATGCCTTAATCCTGTCAAGCTCCACCCCTCAGTCAATCCCTTTAGAAGGGTTCCACCCCTGTCAACTGAATCTTAGCGCTACCGGTATCCGTTTTTCACTGCACCCGCCAGCAGAACCTACCGATATTTGCCTGATGCTTTTGGACCTTGGTGATTCCAAGGCTCCTATCTGTTTGCTCGCCGAAATCATGTGGACGACAGATAAAAACCAGCAAGGCACTGTCCACGCTGGCATGCAGTATATTAATATCATGGAGCAGGATCAAAAACGGATAGAACGCTTCATCAAAGAACATTCCTGACCCAAATCAGCTTGTCTCGCGCATCAAGTTCAGTGTATAAATCAAACCCACAAACACTCCGTCCCGGGTATTTAATCAACGGGATAACTCCCAAAATCGGACGCATTTTTTTGATGATGCAAATCTCTGAAACAGAAGCTTTCCGCGCCTGTCGCGTCCTGTTTGGCAACGATCTCACTTTAAGTCGTAGTTTTCTGCAATACCTTCAACCCTCTGGAGCAAAATCCGCGTTTCGTAAACAAGCAAAAACGACCCACCCTGACAGCAGCCAGATAATCACACAAGAAAAGCGCAGCCAGGTGCTGCTTTTTCAAAACCTGAACCAAGCACACCAACTGGTTCAAAATTACCTGCGCCAGCGTGATTTGTTCTCTGCCCGCACCCGCGGTAACACAGCTATCAGACCAGCAAAACCGACCAGCACTGTTTCACGTCAGGCACACAAAAAAACTGGACAGGGACCGCTCCCAACCCGTCCCCTGCAATTCGGACTTTATCTCTACTATCGTGGGCTTATCCCGTTCAAGTCGCTACTCAATGCCTTGAACTGGCAGGGCAAGCAACGGCCAACAATCGGAAAAATTGCTCAACGCTGGGGTTGGCTCAACGATCAGAACATTGGACAGATTCTGACCTGCAAAAAACTTGGTCGTTTCGGTGAACGTGCTGAGTCGCTCGGCCTGCTCAGTTCATTGCAGGTTAGGGCTATTTTACTTCACCAACGCACCCGACAGAACAAACTGGGGAGTTACTTCATCGAGCAAGGCTTGTTGAACACCGAAGAAGTTAACACCTTGCTAGGAGACTTATCAGAGCATAACCTGAAATATCGCCACGGCTATCCGCACCATTTCTACTATCATCGTTAATTCCGATTAAATCAGCTTAAACCGAGAGGATAAAACACTATGGGGCTTCTTGCGCCTTCAGCAGGCATTTGCCATTTTGAAGTTATCGGCACCCTGCCACAGGATCAAATTTTTCAACTTTTGACCGAACGTCTCAATAACGAACGATTCCGATCGATAGAAAACTCGGCGGATGAATACAGTTGCGGGTGGGTTGAACTGGATGACAATGACGCGACAGAATTCAGTGAAGAACGTAAACTGCGCAGGGAACAAATGATCTGCTTTGCCTTGCGCGAGGATCGGCGAAAAATTCCGGCCGCGCTTCTCAAGCGAGAAATTGCGCGTATCAGTGGTGACTTTCTCTCCGCTCACCCGACCTTCAACCGGGTTCCCAAGCAGGAACGCGAAACCATCCGGGATCAAGCCAGTAGCATGCTCTTCAGTCGAACCCTGCCCGTACCCGCAGTATCGGATATCGTATGGGATATTAACAGCGGCCTGCTGCGCTTTACCTCTTTAAGTCAGAATCGAATTGATAGCTTCCAGGGGTTGTTTCACCAGAGTTTTCCCGAGTTACGTCTGTGCCTGTTGACCCCCATGGCGCGTGCAAAAAAACTCGCGACCCAAGAGCAGCAAGAACGACTAAATAATTTGAATCAGGCCAACAGTGAATCTGCTCTCGAAGAGATCGAGGCCAATGGCTGGATGGGTGAAGATTTTTTACAATGGTTGCTCTATCGCAGCCTTAATTCTGACTCTGGATATGCGGTCTCTACTGACGGGCCACTCCTTAAAGATCAGCCATTCACAGCCTGGCTGGACAACCGCTTGCTATTATTAGGAAGCGGTCAGGAAGGCGAGCAAAAAATTTCAGTTGCTGGCCCACAGGACCGCTTTACTGAAGTCTGCGCCGTACTGCGTAGTGGTAAACGGATTGCAGAAGCAACCCTGCATATGAGCCTTGGAGAGGAGCAGAACTGGAAATTAACCTTAAAGGGTGAGCGTTTCAGTTTCGCAGGGTTTCGTACCCCTATGAACAAGCCTGATGGTGACCCTGAGGATGATCCTGCCCTTGAAGCTGAAGCCGCTTTCTACACCAAACTCGGCACAATCGAAGAAGGTGAGCAGCTCTTCGCCAGCTTGCTGAAAGCCTTTCTTGAATGTCGTCTGAATGACAGCTGGGCTGCTGAAGCAACCGCTATGACGACATGGTTCAGTGAGAGCGCAATATAGAAGAGTCTTCTGCAGGCGACGAGGCTGGAAAGTTAGACTTGAGTTTCTGCCCGTCGCCTGGCAACCCATCTGCCAACAGACTGCAAAAAAAATCGCGCGTAATTTCAGTCGCGCCAAGACTCAACAGGTGCTCACTGCTCTGCTGACAATCAAGCAGACGAAATCCCAGTATTTGCAGTTGTCGGCATAGAGTCACCATCGCCACCTTCGAGGCATTGGTGACTCGACTGAACATCGATTCTCCAAAAAAACAACGTCCCACACTGATGCCATATAACCCACCAACCAGCTGATCGTCTTGCCAGCATTCAACCGAATGCGCAAATCCGAGCCGATGTAGTTCAACATAGGCGCTGTACATTTCAGGCGTGATCCAGGTCCCCTGCTCAGTGCGTACCTGACGACAGCCCTCGATAACAGCAGAAAAGTCTCGGTCAAAAGTCACATGGAAATCACCACGTTTCAGAACTTTATGCAGGGATCTTGAGATATGAATCTGATCTGGAAAGAGGACACAGCGAGGGTCTGGTGACCACCACAGAATCGGTTCGCCAGGATTGTACCAAGGGAAAATACCCAAGCTGTAAGCGAGTAATAGACGCTGCGGCGAAAGATCCCCGCCGATGGCCAACAGGCCGATCTCCTCGGCCTCTTCCACAGGCGGGAACCAGAGTTCTTCAGAAAGGTAGATGCAGGACAAAAGAGCCTCAGCTGAATTTAAAGCTGAGCTTGCCAGCCTGACAACCAACCTTAACTTCACCACCATCTTTTAGCGCACCGAAAAGGATTTCGCTGGCCAAAGGATCGTTAATTTCCTGTTGGATCATTCGCCCTAAAGGTCGTGCACCAAAAAGTGGATCATAACCACGCTCGGCCAGGTAGCGTCGTGCCGCGGTACTCAATTTAACGCTAACGTTCCGCTCAGCCAATTGACTTTTCAGTTCACCAATAAATTTATCAACAACCTGCAGCATCACCTTCTGGTCGAGCGACGCAAAAGTCAACACTGCGTCCAGTCGATTACGGAACTCGGGAGAAAAGGCTTTTTCTACTGCTTTCATAGGCGCTGCGGCATTGCGTTCGCCAAAACCGATCGGTGCAATATTCATTTCACGTCCACCGATATTACTGGTCATGATTACTATCACATTGCGAAAATCTGTCTCGGCTCCGTTATTGTCAGTCAGAGTGCCGTGATCCATCACCTGCAATAAAATATTGAACAGATCAGGGTGAGCTTTTTCTATCTCATCAAGCAGTAATACCGACCAGGGGTGCTTTCGAACATTTTCAGTCAACAATCCACCCTGATCAAAACCGACATAACCGGGTGGTGCCCCAATCAGCCGAGCCACAGAATGTTTCTCCATGTACTCACTCATGTCGAAACGCAGAAATTTAACCCCGAGGGTTGACGCAAGTTGCTTGGCAACCTCAGTCTTTCCAACTCCGGTTGGCCCGGTGAAGAGTAAAGAACCGACCGGTTTATCAGGATGACCGAGTCCAGCACGTGAACGGTGGATACTCCTTACCAGATTTTCAATCGCAGGATCTTGTCCGAAAACCACTCGTTTGAGGTCACGTTCAAGATGACGCAGCTGCTGTCGATCGGAGCCACTGATGCTACGGACCGGGACCCGCGCCATTAGAGCCACCACCTTCTCTATTTCATTAACTCTAATTGGCTTAGAGTTCTGTTGCGACAGCCTCTGCTGAGCGCCGGCCTCATCGATGACATCGATCGCCTTGTCTGGAAGGTGGCGTTGAGGCAAGTGCTTGATCGCCAGTTGCACAGCGACATCAAGGGCCTCAGCGGAATAAGAGACCTGGTGATGCTCTTCGTATTTCCCCTTAAGTCCTTCCAGAATCGCCCGACTCTCTTCTGCTGAAGGTTCGGCCAGATCGATCTTCTGGAAACGTCGTGAAAGGGCACGATCCTTATCAAACAGATTGCGATACTCTTCATAGGTGGTCGAACCAATGCAACGCAACTCTCCCGATCCAAGGACTGGTTTAAGGATATTTGATGCATCGAGACTTCCGCCGCTGGTCGCACCAGCCCCGACAATCGTGTGAATTTCATCAGTAAACAAGATGGCCGTATCCCGTTTCTGTAGCGCCTTGATAACCGCCTTGAGGCGCTCCTCAAAGTCACCACGAAACTTGGTTCCAGCCAATAGCGCACCCATGTCGAGAGTGAAGAGTTCACTGTTTTGAAGCAGATCAGGGACATCCCCACTGGCGACGCGCAACGCCAAACCTTCAGCCATTGCGGTCTTACCAACCCCCGGCTCCCCGACAAAAATCGGGTTATTCTTGCGCCGTCGGCACAGGACCAATAAAGTACGTTCAAGCTCTTGCTCACGACCAATCAATGGATCAATCTTGCCTGTTTTTGCGCGCGCGATCAAATCGTGGGTGAAGGCCTTCAGCGGATCGCTGGCGTTTTTTTTGGGTTTGCTCCCCTCATCGGGTTGCGGAGATGAGGGTTGATCCTGAGCTGGTTCAGATGAAGAATCCCCTGTGCCATGCGAGATATAATCCAGAACGTCTACCCGCTCTATCCCTTGACCTGCAAGGAAAAAACAAGCGTGACTGTTCTCTTCTTCAAGTATCGCTGCCAACAGGTCGCCGACTCCGACCTCGTCCTGATTTGAAGATTGCATATGTAGCACCGTGCGTTGCAACATGCGTTGCAGAGCCAAAGTCTGACGCGGAACCTCATCATCCTCAACCTCTGCGGGCAATGAGACAAGATGCTTGTCGAAGAAATCCTCCAGTTGACGCTTAAGCTCTTCAACATCACCGCCGCAGACGCTGATAACCTGCTGGCCGCTCCCTTCAAAGAGCAGGGCATAAAGGATATGTTCGGTGGTCAAATATTCGTGACGCCGCCGCTGCGCCTCTCTAACCGCCAGAGTAAAGGCTATCTGAACATCATGATTAAACATAAATTATCTCTATTACTCCTTCTCGATACTGCAACGCAGCGGATAGCCTGCCTTGCGTGCCCTGCTGCATACTTCTTCAACTTTGGTCTCGGCAATGGCAAATGGATAAGTGCCGCAGTGGCCCAAACCCTGAAAGTGAATCGCTAACATAATCCGTTCGGCTGCAGTGTCACTCTGGTGAAAAATCGACTGCAAAACCTCGACGACAAACTCCATAGTGGTATAATCGTCATTATGCATCAAAACCTTAAACAGTGGCGGCGTTTTCGTAATATCCTGCGCCCGGCTGATAATTGATGGCAACTGTTGATCCCGACTCATGCGACACAATGCTCCTTGTCTGATAATGCTACATTCTAACATAACCTAAATTGACCGAAAAGATGGTCAAGGAGAAACTGATGGCCCGAAAGATTGATCGTCGCCAAGGACCAGACCTCTGGATAAAACTTCTGACATGGTCAGGCCTACTGAGCGGCGTCAGTCTTGTTGCGGCCCTCTTCATCACTGCCGTTGCCAAGCCCGAAATTGAAACTTTTTTTGACCGTTTCTACGATCTGAGATTACGGCGCTCCTGGGATCTGGAGTTGATGCAATATCTCTTTTACTTACTGCTCCTCTGCTTTTTTAGCAGCATTGGAGGACTTATTATTAACAGTAAGCGCAAACGCCGTAAAGAAGATCATACGCGGGCGTCACTCATTGTCATGCTCTGCATTTCAATCTTCGGTCTGGTCCAATATTTAATTCTGGTGAACAAATATAACTAATTCCCCAGTCTAGGTTAAGTCGCTCCAGTTGAGTCGCAGCCCCGTTTGCAGCTCGGAACATAGCTGAGGATCACGAAGCAAAGCACGGACTATTCCGGTCAATTCAAAACCGCGGTTATCAACTCCCATTTTCTCTAACCCGACACTCAAGCCAACATATGCAGTTTGAAAAAGTTCGCGCTGAAACAGGTTCATCTCTACCGCTGATTTATCATCATCACACTCAGCATTGAGCGCCTGCTTGCAGTTATCAGCATCTGTCGAAGTTACACCCCGACATAAAAGGGGGCGCACTGAATAAATCGTACAATTCTCGGTGGTGTCTAGAAATACACAAGATTGCCGCATCCCGCCCCACTCGTCACCTTCGGCACCGCTAATCCGGGTCCAAACTTGATCCAGCTTTTTCTCAAGGCTCGTCCGAACTGATCCAGGCTGCGCTTCAAGGTATTCAATAATGGCCAACGCCTCGGGAAGTAGTACGGAAACTTTAAGGATACAACAGTCGCCACAACCAGCCCTGCAAGCGAGCAAACTGAGTCGATCAGGGTGATAGTGATCAAGTAGCCTCTCACAATTATGATACAAAGGCTTAAGGCGGATTCCTGGCTGCAGCGCAAGAGAGGAGTAACTTCGGCTGCATTCTCGATTAACCTCTGCAAAACTAAAAGTCAAACCCATGCGAGCCCCCCGCAGTATAGACCTTCTTAATTGTATCCCACATTTTCCAACTGACAATCCCTGACTTGCAGATCAACATTCCTCTCTGCTATTTTGTCGTCAATCTTTAACCTGCGAAAACAGAAAATAGGAAACGCCTGTGACCGAGATATCACCACTAATATTAACTATCGCGACCACACTGCTGAGCGGCCTGATCGGCCTGGGTGCAGGTCTTCAAATCGGCAGAAAAAGAGCAAATCAGTACGAAAGAGCAGCTATCGAATATCGTGCACGACTTGAAGCCGAACGACAATCTTCCGAAGAGAAGTTAGCCTTACTCAAACAGAATCAACAACAATTGCAGCAGGCGTTCAAAGCGCTCTCGGCCGAGGCCTTAAATGCCAACAACCGCAGCTTCCTGGATCTGGCCCAGACCAAGATGGAGCAGTTTCAGTCTGAGGCCAAGGGAGATCTTAGCAACCGCCAACTGGCCATCGACCAACTTGTCAAACCACTACAGGAAGCACTCAGCAAGGTCGATCTGCGGATTGGCCAACTCGAGCAGGCGCGCACTGGAGCCTACGCACGCCTGGATGAGCAGCTCAAGACGATGCTGGAAAGTCAGCGCAGCCTTGATCGTGAAACCAGCAATCTGGTCAAAGCTCTTCGTGCCCCGACAGTTCGAGGCCGCTGGGGCGAAATGCAGCTAAGACGCGTCGTTGAAATGGCTGGCATGCTCAACCATTGTGATTTTGAGGAACAGCAATCAGCAAATACCGAAGGTGGGCGTCTTCGCCCAGACATGATTATCCGTTTGCCGAACGGACGAAATATTGTTGTCGATGCCAAAGCCCCTTTGGCGGCATACCTTGAGTCCCTTGAAGCAGGAGATGAAGAGAAGCGTTGTAAATATCTAAAAGATCATGCGCGACAGGTCCGCGACCATCTTGGAAAATTATCAGCTAAAAACTACTGGGAGCAGTTCCAACCAACTCCCGAATTTGTCGTGCTTTTTTTACCGGGAGAAACTTTCTTTTCCGCCGCGCTGGAACAGGATCCCTCCCTGATTGAGATTGGGGTCGATCAAAAAGTTCTGCTCGCTACGCCGACAACCCTGATCGCTCTTTTACGCTCAGTCGCTTACGGTTGGCAGCAGGAGAAATTGACCGAAAACGCCCAGGCGATCAGTCAATTGGGGCGGGAACTCTATGGGCGGATTGCGGTCCTAGAGGAGCATTTTCATGCAATGGGCAAAGGACTTGGCAAAGCGGTCGACAGCTACAATCAAGCGATGTCCTCACTCGACAGGCGGGTACTGGTCAGTGCCCGACGCTTTAAGGAGATGGGTGCAGGCAGCGAGAGAGAGATCGCCAGCCCTGACTTGATCGAAACCAGTCCTCAAAAGCCGCCAGAATTTGATTGATGTGTGAAATTAAGTACTACTGTTGTCGTCTCACCGTTTCAAAGAAATCACTTTGCCGGCGTGCCGAAAATCCTTTTTGCAACAGCGCATAATTATCACTCGCTCTCAGTTCAAGCCGTAATTGTTCAAGTGCCAATCGGTAGTACGCACTATCACGACCATAGAACCTTTGCAGCTGGTTATGAATTCGAGAATAGTTACCGACCAATGGCAGGCGACGATTTTTTCGACTGGCAGAAAGAAACTTCTCCCCCTTTTTTGTGCAACCGAGCAAATGGAGATAAAGCGGACCTTGATCGAGTAATGTCAAAGCAACCTCTGCTTCAACCTCATGCAGGAGTTGGCAGAGGATCCGCTGTACCCGGGTTCGGGTCAACTGACGTACCTTGATACCATCAATCAAATCCTCAAGAGAGGTCGCCGTCAGTGCAACTTCGAAAAGACGATTTTCCAACCCATGCTCAATCTGATAAATCTTCTGTAGACTAGCCGCACCGCGCAAGATTCTCACCAGCAGAATCCGTAAAAAGTGCTCAGGTTCAGCCGTTTTCCCCGCAGCTAAAGCGTTAAACAAGATCGAGGTAATATTCTTTGGAAGAAAAGTACCGACTCCCTCCCCGTCCTTCAACATCTGACGGATTCCTGTTGCGCTGGCGATCGAACCCTCCCCTTGCAGATCATGATAACCAGCACCTAAACGCTGAACCGTCAATGCAGTCATCTCTGAGTCAGTCAGGCGCAGCGCCTTCAAATATTCAATGCCGAGAATATTATTGGGAGATTCAAGGGCTTGCATGGCAGCAGAATCAGGTAGCATCGTGCGCAAAATTTCAGCCCGGGCTGTCGGGTAATTATCTCCTTGCCGGAGAAGTTCCTGTGACTGCCGTTCAATTTCTGTGCTCTTTTCAACCAGCAAGTCAGCACAAGTCTGCAAGGGGTCAAGATGCCCAACCTCACTGCCGAAGCAGAGGTGCTCAATCCCACCGATTGCGTCAAGAGACTGAACCGCACCTTTTGCAAAATGCGGGGCACTATTACAAGCAAAGATAAAGGGGAGTTCAACAACCAGGTCAACTCCTGCAGCCAGCGCCATCTCTGTCCGCACCCATTTATCACAGAGAGCCGGTTCACCACGCTGCAAAAAGTTACCACTCATAACTGCAACTGTGACTTCAGCTTCTGCCAACAATCGACTCTGCTGCATGTGGTGCAAGTGCCCATTATGAAATGGATTATACTCAGTGATCAGACCGACTGCGCGCATTTCTTACCTCAGGGTTTACAATATAACCGGGATCCGCCACGCGACCCGGTTCTCTTCGGGAGTTGCGAGCGTTCTATAGGCTAAAGGCTCAACTCCAGCAGCAACGACTTCTCGCAGCAAGCGACCATATTCAGCATCAATTCCGTCAGCAGGGGTAAAGCTGGTCGCTTCAGCACGTTGCACCAGATAAAAAATCACCCCACGCCAGCCTTTTTGGACCGCTGACTTTAATTCGAGGAGATGTTTCTGTCCGCGCTTTGTCACAGCATCTGGAAGACTGGCGATGCCGTTATTGCATAAAGTGACATTTTTCACCTCAAGCAATACTTTTTCATCATCTTTTTCGAGATAGAAGTCGATACGGCTTTCGCCGAAACTGAATTCAGGTTGGACACGATAGTCTGAAAAATCGTGGATCAAATTTTGGCTCAAAGCCTCTTCAACAATCCGATTTGTGCGTAGAGTATGGGTATCAACCCAATGCCCGTTCACCTGGATGAGTTCAAGGGTGTATTTGAGTTTGCGCTTGGGGTCGTCATTCGCAGAAATCAGCACTTTGAACCCGGGTATGGCACATTGCGACATGCTGCCAGTGTTCGGAGTATGCGCAGTAACAACGGTGCCATCGGCAAGTTCAACGTCGGCAAAGAAACGCTTGTAGCGTTTGAGTAAATGACCTTCTAAAAGCGGGGCGGGAAGCTGCATATAAAACTCCGGCAAGCAAGGATCTAATCCTAGCCCGCCGGAGTCGGTAAAACAAGTCAGTAGGGTTTACCCCTTTATCATTTTATCAATATTTGCCAAACTCGTTATCATCCAACGCAATCTCAGGTGCAGATGCAGATAACTGTTCAGCGGCGGCCCAACCTGCATTCGCCACCGGAGCCTTCCTGGAAATTTTCTCCGGCTGAGTTGCAGGCGCTCGCGTGAACCCTGCATCACTTCGCAATTTGAACTGCTGCAACAGACGCTGCAGTTCCATCGCTTGGCCCGACCACTCTTCTGCCGCGGCCGCACTCTCTTCTGCGCTGGCGGTATTCGACTGAGTAACCTGGTCGATCTGCTCCAGACCCTGATTAATCTGGCCGATACCCTGTGCCTGCTCGTTACTTGAAGCAGCAATTTCACTCACCAGATCACTGGTCTTGGTAATCCCCGAGACAATCTCTTCTAGCGCTTCAGCGGTATGCTTAGCAATGTTTGCTCCATTTTCAGTCTTTTGTACCGAACCCTCAATCAGCTCAGCCGTCTCTTGCGCTGCCTTGGCACTCCGCGCGGCCAAGTTGCGGACCTCTTCAGCGACTACCGCAAAGCCCTTGCCATGTTGTCCGGCACGGGCCGCTTCTACTGCGGCGTTAAGCGCCAACAGATTAGTCTGGAATGCAATCTCATCGATGACCTTGATGATTTTACTGATCGATTGGCCAGAAGCACTAATATCATCCATCGCCGCGACCATTTGCTGCATCTGATTGCTCCCCTTCTGAGCAGCGTCCATCGCTTCAGTCGACAACGTATTTGCCTGTTGGGCGTTATCGGCATTGTCACGAGTTCGACTCGAGAGTTCGCCCATTGAACTGGTGATTTCTTCGAGGGAAGCGGCTGACTGGGTTGCCCCCTCTGAGAGCACCTGCGCACCGTCTGAAACCTGTGAGGCTCCGGAATTGATCTGTTCACCCGAAGTCTGAATCTGCGACAACACCTGATTCAGATCATCCCCCAAGGTCTTGAGCGAATTACGAATTTCATCATTTTCATCTCGTGGCACAATACTGTAGCTGACATCACCGGCAGCCAGCCCCTTTAGAATTGTGACTGTCTCCTTCTGTAGGTTATCGGCAAAATCGTCCAGTGTCTTGGACATCTCGCCAATTTCATCCTGTCGCTTCAGATTGAGCCTTGCTGAGAGATGTCCCATCTCCAACTCTTTAAGCATCGCAACCGTGGCCCTCATCGGAGCGGCGAAACTACGTGCCATGAAAAACCCGATCACCATTGCAGCGATGACACCAAATACTACAGCGACGAGCGCCATAGTCTGGCTACGACTGGCATCGGCCTCAGCACTCATAGTAACCGACTCGGAGTGCTCGATGACAGAGGCCATCAGCCTGTCAAGAGATTTATCTACAGCACTAAATGCGCTACGACCACTACCAAAACCGATCTTTTTGGCTAATTCGAGATCTGTGATGTCGGCTTTAACATAATCAAGGCCCTTATTAAACAAGCTTTCAATCTCTGCCAGAGTTGGCCTAACCTGCGAACTAATAATAACACCAGCTTTAGCATAGTCCCCTTCGACCATCTTGGTATTAATCGTTTCGCCTAATTGATGAAGACGATGATGCGGACCATCAAAGCTTTTAAGCATAGCCATAAAGGTCTGATCGTCAGTCGTGTACCCTTTCAGAAACTTACCAAGACCACACAACTCTGGATTCAGTTGTCCAGTAAATTTCTCTTGGCGAGCTACCGAGTTCTCAAGTTGAGATACCCATTTAACGTGATCTAATTTGCGGCCGGTCAAAACGGCCTCAAGTGATCCGACATTGTCAAGCTCGACCTTTTCAACAAACCCAACCAGTTTATGATGCTCTGAATCCCACGCAGCAAATGCCTGCTTCAATTCAGAAAAAAATTTCTGCTCTTCGACATCTTTATCCAGAGCCTCAAACTTATCCATCCCTTCTTCGACGACATTCATACGTTTGCCGAGATTTTTAATCTCATGTTTGCGGTCAGCAGTGCTCAGGCTTGAGATCATCAAAGTGCGCTCTGCTGATTTCAGGCCATTCATCCCCTCCATCATCAAGCCAACCGCCTCTACAGAAGGTAAGCTCTTGTGGGCAATAGTCTGCAATCCTTCTCGAGTATGATAGATCCCGTACCAGCCTATACCACCAACCAGAGCACAAACTGCCGCAACAATTGCGAATCCACCAATAAGTTTGGCAAAAATCTTCATTCTTCTTCTCCTCCCGCATTACGGGCCTGCATGTAGGTTACAGAGGGATCAGTAGATATTCTTTCGAACAGGAAAAGATTAGCGTAGATTCATGTTATGTCAAACATTTTCAATATTATAGACAAGCAAAAAGGTAGGGTTTACGGCAGAAATTATCTGTTCATCAAAATGCGCTTAAAGGATGC
This sequence comes from Deltaproteobacteria bacterium, assembly GCA_024280485.1. Taxonomy (GTDB): domain Bacteria; phylum Desulfobacterota; class Desulfuromonadia; order Desulfuromonadales; family Geopsychrobacteraceae; genus Geopsychrobacter. The sequence continues at coordinate 6,203 of JAJRQB010000018.1, read as the reverse complement.
TTTTCCCAAGAAGGGATGCTGCCAATTCAACGGCAACCTCAGCTGTGCGGTTTTGTTGATCAAGAATTGGGTTGATCTCGACTATATCTAGCGAGGAGAGTTTGTTGCAGTCGGCAATAATTTCCATCAACAACTGAGCTTCGCGGTAGCTCAAACCGCCTGGCACCGGGGTCCCGACCCCCGGTGCTTCGTTGGGATCGAGCGCATCCACATCAAGACTGACATGGATGCGCTCACAGTGTTCAAGCTGTTTCAATGCAGCACGAGCGACCTGTCCTATCCCCTGCTCATCAATATCACGCATGGTAAACAGCAACATGCCACTCTTTTTCAGGCGTTCTTTTTCTTTGAGGTCGAGATCACGCAGGCCGATCAGCACGACATTTTGTGCCAGTAACTTGGAGCCACTACGACCGACACTTATCAGCTCGGTTGCACCCTCACCAAGGAGAGTCGCAAGAGGCATCCCGTGAACGTTACCTGAAGGTGAACTTTCGAGCGTATTAAAATCACCGTGAGCATCAATCCAGATCAATCCACAGTGACCATTCGCCGTGACTCCTCCGACGGTCCCGATAGCGACAGAATGATCCCCACCGAGAAAAATCGGAATTACCCCCTCACTCATAGCCTGACTGGCCGCAAGATAGACAGCATTACAGACCTGAGCGATTGCCGGAATAAATCCGCGCTCGCTCTGATCAACAGATTCACGCACCGGCACCATAATATTCCCGGCATCCTGCACCATATAGCCAATCCGTTTGAGTCGATCAGCAAGACCTGCGTACCTCAACGCAGCTGGCCCCATATTGACACCACGCTGACTCTGCCCAAGATCGATCGGAATTCCAATTATGCGGACTGTTTTTTTTAACATAGTTAAATGACTCGAATAAATTCAGGGGTTCACATGCTTGTCTTCAGTTTTTCAGGTTGTTCCACAAATTCGTTATAAAATCCTGTGCATTGGTCAAAATAGCAACAGCCTGGGCTGAACCACGATTGGCCAATTTGTCAGCAGAGAACTCTGACATATCAACAATATAGAAATAGACCGGACGCACTTCACCATCCATAATCTTATAGCTCGGCACCATATTACCAAACGCGATCGAATGGAGTTGCGTCGCCAGCGCGATCACGGTGGTTGCCTTGCGAGCATGAACACGCATTGCATCCTGCGCTTCATAAACGTTTGAAATGACTTCCGGAAGGGGCCCATCATCGCGAATCGAGCCGGCCAGAACATAAGGGACCTTCTGCTTTTCGCAGGCGTAGATGATGCCATCCTTAAGCCCTAACTCTTCAATCGCTTGTGGAATCGAACCGGCCCGTCGCACCTTATTGATCAAATCAAGGTGGTTATAGTGCCCCAGTGGCTGTAAATGCTGTGAATAGATATTCTGTCCCAGTCCCGTGCGGAAAAGGGCCGCTTCAAGATCATGAGTAGCCAGAGCATTTCCCGCCAAAAGTCCATGGCAGTAACCATTTTCTATCAGCCCCTGCATGGCATCGCGGCTATCCTTGTCGAAAGCCACTGCCGGGCCAAGAACCCAGACGATATGACCATGGTCACGGTCATGGCGCAATACATTGTACAGGTCATCGTAGCTGCGTGAAAAGGGGGTTTCACGCGTACCGCGTGTACGGAAAGTAAACTTGTCTGCCGCTTCATCACTCGCCTGATGAAAACCATCAATATGGACAAAGATCCCCTCTTCGCCATTTTCGGTACGACCGACCACGACCCGATCACCTTTTTTGACACGACGCGCCTCAACCACGTCGAGTTCTTCACCACGCAACACCATGACCGAATCCATGCGGCTTTCAGGAGCCAGTATCCAGCGACCATTGCCCAGATTTACATATTCCGGATGGTTCGAAGTCCCATGGAAGTTTTCGGGAACAACCCCATCCGCAGTTGCGGCTTGAGTGTGAACGATCGGAGAGTTCGCAAATGCGACTGTCGTAAAGTCAGGATGAGTAAAATCAGGATAAGGTTTCGACATCGACTAACCTCCGCAGAAAATTATTTTGATCATACCTATTTTTGAGCATACCAGACAGCAGGGCGACCACGCAGAAAAATCATCAACAATTGACCGAACAGTGCTTCACATGAATATTAACATCATGGGCAAAAACGCAGGTTGGAATCACACTCTGAATAATTTAATAGTGGAATCACGAGCTTCAGGAATGCTAGCCTTATAGCTTCTGACTACAAACATGAACTCTCACTTTTAATCGCATCCCTTCAATGGGAGTCGCGACACAAACAATGGAATCCCAATGAGCAGCGAAACACCCGAGGTACAGCCCTCTATAAATCACAACATCAATCTGACCGTAGCCTCACCTCTGCCTCAGAATGTAGAGGTCTCTTTCGAGTTCTTCCCCCCAAAAACCGACAAAGCTGAGGAGTCCCTCTGGCGAGCCATCAAGCGTCTAGAGCCTTTGCAACCCAACTATGTCTCGGTGACCTATGGAGCCGGTGGCACCACCCGTGAACGAACTCACGCCACAGTTTCACGCATACGCCGCGAAACAACGTTGGAACCAGCAGCCCACCTGACCTGTGTAGATGCCAGCCGTGGTGAAATTGATGATATTGCCCGTCAATACTGGGATGAAGGGGTGCGTCACCTCGTCGCCTTGCGGGGTGACCCGGCTGATGGCCAGAATACTTACAAGCCTCATCCCGACGGTTATGCCTACGCCTCCGATCTGGTCACGGGCCTGAAGAATGTTGCAGATTTTGAAATCAGCGTCGCCGCTTATCCAGAAGGGCACCCTGATGCGCCGTCTCATGAATCTGACCTGGACAATCTGAAGCGTAAGATTGATGCCGGGGCTACGCGTGCGATCACCCAGTTCTTTTTCGATACCGGAGCATTTCTGCGCTTTCGTGATAGAGCTCGGGCGGCCGGCATCAACGTACCGATCGTGCCCGGCATACTGCCAGTCACCAACTTTGAACGGGTCAAGGAATTTGCATCCGCCTGTGGCGCTTCGGTCCCCGCATGGATGGCGGAACTGTTCATCGGGCTGGATAACGAGCCCGAAACCCGCAACCTCGTCGCCGCAACCGTTACCGCCGAGAGCTGTCGCGCTCTTTATGCCAACGGTGTCGATGCTTTCCATTTTTACACTTTGAATCGAGCTGATCTGACCTATGCGATCTGCCATATTCTAGGGGTTCGACAGAAATAACCGATGGTTAACCGGGCTCTTGGGGCCCGGTTAACCATGTTTGAAATCAGCACATAATATTTATTCACAAACTTACAGTCTCATCCTGATCCCTCTCCTCAAAGTCCGCAATCTAAGGAGCCCTTCCATGACCGACAATCTGATTCAGCGCACTATGAGTGCCTACACCTATCCGCTGCTGATCAAAAATCTGCTCAATGCTCCAGTTGTTGATGACCCGCAGCAGGAGATCGTCTATCGCGACCAGATGCGATTCTCTTACGCCGAGTTCCGCCAGCGGGTCTGTCGTCTGGCAAATGCCCTGACTGAAATCGGGGTCAAGGCAGGAGATACGGTGGCCGTTATGGATTGGGATAGCCATCGCTATCTTGAATGTTTTTATGCCGTCCCAATGCTTGGGGCGGTGCTGCACACGGTCAACATCCGTCTCTCTCCAGAGCAGATCCTCTACACCATTGACCATGCTGAAGACGATTATATTCTGGTCAACGAGGAGTTTCTGCCGATTCTCGAGCAGATCAAGGGCCGCATCGACACTGTCAAAGGTTATATCCTGTTGCAGGACGGCCAACAGCAAACCGAAACTTCTTTGAACTTTGAAGGTGAGTATGAAGTTCTGCTCGATGCTGCCGAGGATCATTTTGATTTTGCTGACTTCGATGAACATACCCGTGCAACCACCTTCTACACCACCGGTACCACCGGCATGCCCAAAGGGGTTTACTTCAGCCACCGCCAACTGGTGCTTCACACCCTCAGCACCCTGGCAGCACTAGGTACCCCCGCAAAACAAGGACGTTTGCACCAACGTGATGTCTATATGCCGATCACGCCGATGTTTCACGTTCACGCCTGGGGTGTTCCCTATGTTGCAACCGCACTCGGTATTAAACAGGTTTACCCCGGCAAGTACACCCCCGACATGCTGCTCCATCTATTGGCCAAGGAAAATGTCACTTTCTCACACTGCGTACCGACCATTCTGCATATGCTGATGAGCCACCCATCTTTTGCCGAAACCGATCTATCAAACTGGAAGGTCCTGATCGGTGGCGCGGCCTTGCCTCAAACAATGTGCCGTACTGCCCTACGCAAAGGGATCGACATTTACAGCGGTTATGGCATGTCTGAAACCTGTCCGATCCTGACCATCGCCCATGTCACCGAAGATGGTCTGACCGAGGATGAGCAAGTTGAGTTGAGGTGCAAAACCGGACGCCCGGTACCGCTGGTCGAGCTTCTCGTGGCCGACGAAAACCTTGAAGAAATTTCGCGCGATGGCGAAAGCGTCGGAGAAATTGTGGTTCGTACTCCCTGGCTGACCCAAGGCTACCTGAAGGATCGACGTAACTCCGAAGCTCTGTGGCGCGGCGGTTACCTGCACACCGGTGACGTTGCCCATCGCAACAAACAGAACTACATCAAGATCACTGATCGCATTAAAGATGTCATTAAGATCGGTGGCGAATGGATTTCGTCACTAGAGATAGAAGACCTGCTCTGCTCACACCCGGCGGTTGCTGAAGCTGCGGTCATCGGGCTGCCCGACGAAAAATGGGGCGAGAGGCCGCTGGCACTGATTGTTTCGAAAGCGGGTACCGAAGTCAGTGAAAAGGAGCTACTGCTACACATCCGCGACTTTGTTGAGAAAGGGATCATTTCAAAACAGGTTGTGCTGCTAAAAGTTGAGTTTGTCGAGGCTATCGACAAAACAAGTATTGGCAAAGTCAACAAACGTGGGCTGCGGGAGAAATTTCAGAAAAGATGAAACACGCCCTCGGAGCAACTAACTGACTCCGGGGTTTTTGTTATTTCCAAGAACTCACTGAGCTTAATCTGTCAGTAGAGTATCAACCGACACATAATCCATATCAAAAGCATCTGCCACCCCCTGATAGGTGATCTGCCCGTCGACGATATTGATCCCTGCCTTGATCCCTTCATCCTCGCGAGCAACCTTCTGCCAACCGTTACTAGCAATTGCTACGGCGTACGGTAGCGTAGCATTGGTCAGGGCCATGGTCGAGGTCAACGGCACAGCACCTGGCATGTTCGCGACGCAGTAGTGCACGATACCATCGACCTCATAAATCGGATCAGTATGGGTGGTCGCTTTAGAGGTCTCGAAACAGCCCCCCTGATCAATCGCAACATCGACCAGCACCGCCCCAGGCTTCATCGTTTTCAACATCTCGCGGGTTACCAATTTAGGTGCCTTGGCACCGTGCAGAAGCACCGCTCCGATCACTACATCAGCCTCCTGAACCAGTTCACGCACCGTTGACGGAGATGACATCATCGGAAAGCAGTTCTTCGGCATGATCTCCGAAAGATAGCGTAATCGGTCGAGGTTCATATCGAGCAGATAGACCTTTGCTCCCAAGCCGCAAGCCATCTGCGCGGCATGAGTCCCAACCACTCCTCCACCCAGCACCAGCACCGTCGCCGGAGCCACCCCCGGCACACCACCCATCAGGATGCCACGTCCGCCCTGCGAACGTTCCAGATACTTGGCCCCTTCCTGCGCAGCCATCCGCCCGGCAACTTCACTCATCGGGGTCAGCAGTGGCAGACTGCCGTTAACGCTTTCAATGGTCTCATATGCGATGCAGGTTGCATCGGTATCAAGCATGGCCTTAGTCAATTGTTCGGAAGCGGCAAAATGGAAATAAGTAAAGAAGATCTGCCCAGGGCGGATCAGTGGATATTCACTCGGCTGTGGCTCTTTGACGTGCATCAACATCTCAGCTTTGGCGAAGACTTCTTTGTTACTTGGAGCAATTTTAGCTCCGGCGTGCTGATAATCCTCATCACTGAAACCGCTACCGACTCCGGCGCAGGTCTCAACCAGCACCTGATGACCGTTGTGCACCATCACCTCAACCCCGGCCGGGGTCATGCAGACGCGGTTCTCTTCGGTCTTAATTTCTTTCAGAATTCCGACGATCATTTCATACTCCTTCAAGCGCTCAAAAGCTTTCAGT
>JAJRQB010000164.1 GCA_024280485.1 Deltaproteobacteria bacterium | reverse complement strand
GCTCGGAGACCGTCCCAGTTCCTTTGCTATCTCTCGAAGACTCTTGCCCTGGAACCTTAAATCCGTTATCCTGTCTCGTTCCGTAAGGCTAAGATGCCTGTATCCTTTTCCCATAACCACCCAGAGTACCAGCAAAAGGACAGTCCTGCCAGGTGTTGCACTTCCTCATTGAACCCGCGGATTGATAATTTAGACTGGCAATAAATAAGGGAGGGTTACAGTATCAAAACTGTTAGACCTGTTTCTTTCGAAGTGGGCAGGTCGGCTTACGGGTCTTGCTTTTGTTAGAGAGAGAACCACACCTATCCCATAGTATATCTTTAGGCAAACCAAGAAGAAATCAGCTTTCCTACAGGTCTAAGGGAAAAATAGGTCTTGGCACATTGCGGTATGGCAGCCGGTCGTAACGCGGGGTGCAGAGTGCGCCACTGTCACAGACTATTATTTGTCCAGAAATCGGTTCGAACGCAGCGCGAAAGTGTTGCATCGACTTTATTGCCACGACATGTTTGTTCTGCGGGTCGATACCAAATGCTTTGAATTGCTGTAAATCAAGTATTTGCCGGGGGATGGTGACCACCAATATTTCAATTCCGCCGACGCGGATGACGGCACTGGGGCCGAAACTGCCGTGGAGTCCGTGGATCATCAGACCATCGCCAGTGAAATGCCCGTCGCTCAGAGAGACTAATTCGGCCTCTACAGCAAGTGGGCCACCACCGAAGTCGGGATCAGTCCGGCCACCAAGCATAATCGGAATACGTTTACCAACAACAGCAGTCTGCAGAGCCTGTACGAGCTCGCCATCCACCATGGGGGCAAAACAGACATTTTTTACGTCCGCATCGAGCAGTGCGCGTAACAACTCCGTTGAATCGCCATAGCCACCGGCGCCAGGATTATCTGCATAATCGGCAATAACCAGCGGCCCCTTGTCCGGTTCGTAAGTCAAAGCAATCGCTGCCGTCTCGTCAACGCTGAGATATTCGTTGAGCACCTCAAAACGGCGGTCCCAGATATCATCAGCAATCGTTTCAGCGAAAGCTGCGTGCGCTGTAAAATCTCCCTGTCCGCTCACTAACACCGTCGGTCCAATCTCAGCAACATCGGCACTGGCAAAACCGGCATTGATGCTCACGGCAAAGACACCTGCCTGCTCCTCATAGGCGCGCGCCGCTGTAATGCGTTCGATCATCGGGCCGATGTCGGTGCGCCCACCGTTGACTTCTTCAAGCATAGGGCGGCTAATGCGGATGGTGCGCGGCTCGATTTCACAGGCCATCGTTCGCTGGAGAATGTCTCCAGCCTGGCGTCCGGTGTCACGCATATCAATATGCGGGTATGTTTTAAATGAAACAATGATGTTTGACAGCTCACACATCTGCTCGCTAACATTGGCATGCGGATCAAGTGTGATAGCAATCGGCATCTCCTTGCCCACCACACTCCGGACACGCTGCAGCAATTCGCCTTCGCCATCTTCACAGAAATCAAGCCCCATCGCGCCGTGTAACCCGAGCAGCACCCCGTCGAATGGATATTTATCCAGGCTGGCAAGGATCGGCTCACAAAGCCAGTCAAACGCCTTGCGCCTGACCTTACCACTCGGCCCGGCAGCGGCACTAATAACGTGAGTGACTTGCCAGTCATGCTCACGACCGGCATCAAGAAAGCCAGCAAGTACGGTATTTTCGGCACCACGCTCTTTGATGGCTACTGCACCCATCAGAGCATAACGGGCCATGAATGCATTTTTTCCGGTTTTGTGCAGGCTGAACGTATTGCTTTCATGGGAAATTTCAGCAGTCAGTACATTGTAACTCATGGGGGAATCCGTGTAGGTTAGAGAAGAAAACAGGAAAAAACGCAAATGTGAAGGTGAAACGTGCCTACCTGTTCGAAAAGCCTTTGCCGCTCATCAAGAACCGGCAAGGTTTATGATATACCATCCAGGCAATTGTGGTTATTTTCTTTTTCGCTCCGTACATACGAAACTGGCTTCCTGCGGCATATTATATGACAGGTCATTAGACGAAACTCCTTACCTGTCGATTTTTAAATTTTTTTGAACATTCTGTACCGAGTCGTGTTAAAATAACATATTCAACTCACCCCGTGGAAATATATCTCCGCAGCATCCAACCTTAGTTGGGACAACTCGTTGACAATCGGCTAATACTGGTCGGAACGATCTCGTCGCCTCCTCTGAGACTTAAAGAAAGGAGTAGCTATGTTAATCGTACCGCCCGTCGTTTCTTCGACCGCGTCTGCACCCATCCTCAAATTTGTTGCAAAAAAACAAGAGGTAAAGACCTTACCATTTCGCGCCACTAAAGACAAGCCACGTGTCGCCACCGCAATCGTCTATTGTGAGGCTAATTTTGGCGAGATTGACGGCAAAACCGCCAACGGTCTGATCAGGAGCTCAGAGAAATATAAGATCCTTTCGGTTATAGACAGTGTAAGAGCCGGTCTTGATACCGGCATGGTCCTCGACAACAAGCCGAACATGATTCCCATTTGTCGCGATCTCGCCGACGCACTGGCGCAAGCCGGTTCGGCACCTGATTTCTTCATTTTAGGTACAGCACCTGCGAGCGGCATGCTCTCGAAGCACGAGCGCGGCTTGGTGCTTGAGGCGATGAGCCACGGGATGAATATCGTCAACGGCCTGCATGAATTCCTGAATGATGATCCGGTCTTTGCCGCAGAATGTCTTGCCAGCAATGTTGAGATCATTGATGTCAGAAAACCCCGCGACAAAAAAGATCTACAGATGTTCAGCGGTCGGATCGCCGAAGTCACCTGCCCGGTTATCGCCGTATTGGGAACCGACTGCGCTATCGGTAAACGCACGACGGCCAACATAATTACCAGTGCCCTCAATGAATCGGGGATCAAAACAGTGATGATCGGTACTGGCCAGACCGGTTTAATGCAGGGCATACGCTACGGGGTTGCGCTCGACGCCGTACCGTCACAATTCTGCGCTGGAGAGCTGGAAGCGATCATCGTCACAGCGTTCGAAATCGAGAGCCCCGATGTCATCGTTGTCGAAGGGCAAGGTGCTCTTAGTCATCCCGCCTTCTCCTCCTCGTCCTTTATTCTGCGCGGAAGTTGCCCCGACGGCGTTATTTTACAGCATGCCCCGCAGCGCAGCGTGCGCTGCGACTTTGAAAAAATGCCGATGCCGACACCGGCCAGTGAAATCAATCTTATCGAGACCTTCGCGGAGACAAAAATCATCGGCCTGACGATTAACCATGAGCAGATGAGTGACATTGAAGTGAGTGCCGCAATCACACAGTATGAGCAGGAACTCGGTATCCCCGCCACAGATGCACTGACCCGGTCGCCCGAACGTCTGGTGAAAATGGTTCTGGCGGCCTTCCCTGATCTCAAGGACAAACAGGCTGTCAGCACATGATGACCGCCCCACGGCTTGAGATCGACCTCCACAAAATCTGTCATAACGCCCGTATACTGGTTGAACGCCTAGGTAAGCATGGTATATCGGTGACCGGCGTGACCAAGGCAACCCTCGGCTCCGCTGAGATTGCCGCTGCGTTGCTTGAGGCAGGTGTAAAAAGACTTGGGGACTCGCGCATCAAAAATATTGAAGCAATGCGGCTTGCACAGGTCCCTGCATCGATGACACTGATACGTTCACCGATGCTGAGTCAGACTGAACGGGTCGTCAAGCTTGCCGATGTAAGCTGCAACACCGAAATCGCGGTTATCCAAAAACTCTCGTTCGAAGCTCAAAAGGCAAATCATAGCCACGGGGTGATTCTCATGGTTGAGTTGGGAGATCTGCGTGAAGGAATCATGCCGGATGATCTGATGCAGACCGTACGAAAGACGCTTAGCTTGCCGAACATCGTATTTAAAGGTATCGGCACCAACCTCGCATGCCGTAGTGGAGTGTCTCCAGATAGCAAGAATATGGCAATATTATCTGAGCTCGCGGACTCTATCGAGGCGACATTCGGGCTAACGGTAGAGATTGTATCGGGAGGGAACTCTGCCAATCTAGAGTGGGCACTGAGCGGTGCAGAGATTGGCCGGATCAACGATCTCCGCCTGGGTGAAGCGATCCTTCTTGGATGCGAAACCCTTCATAGGCAACCTATCGACGGACTGCATACCGATGCTATCACGCTGTATGCCGAAGTGATCGAAGCAAAGAGTAAACCATCAAAGCCATCGGGCAAGATTGCGCAAAACGCGTTCGGGGAGGCTCCACCAGTCACAGATCGGGGTCTGGTCACGCAAGCCATTCTTGCTCTCGGACAGCAGGATATAGACCCGTCCGGCCTGCAAACACCTATAGGAATCGAGATCATGGGAGCCAGTAGTGACCACCTCATCCTGGAGTCTAACGGCTTCGAGCTATCGGTCGGTGCAGAAGTGGCCTTCCAATTGAACTACAGCGCACTTGTCCGCGCCATGACGTCCCCTTTTGTCACCAAGGTTATGAAACCTGCATCAATAGATAATTATCCAAGTTGATGCAGAGAATAATCACAGAGTTTCATTAATCTGCCCCTATTCTTAGGTCAACCTCTATAGTAGATTTCTCCCACCGATAACCTGTACCACTTGTGCCGATAGTCAGTGCTCTAGTGAGCTGCAGGACCTAACCAAATTATACTCCTACATCCATTGTTCCGTCAATGCCTTAACATTGCCGGTTACTCAATTTCAAATGCCGTATTTCTTTCATGCTTCCAACATAAACCGAACGAACTGTGGAGTGCCCCCCTATTTTGAGACAGTAAAATATGTCACACTTGTCACACTGAGGAGGTGTTACAAGTGGCAAATAAACGATATTCCAAAGCGTTCAAGCAGATGGCTCTGGAGCGCATGCGGCGTTGCGATAATATTTCT
>JAJRQB010000017.1 GCA_024280485.1 Deltaproteobacteria bacterium | reverse complement strand
CGGAAATATTACCGAAGAAGTGGTTGAAGAATATCTTAAACAACATAAGTCTTCAGCCAACGATAGCGATAGTTTTAAACTCGATTAGGGACTTTCAGTCCCGGTTCAAACCCCTGCACTTTCAGTGCAGGGTGGTTTAGTCTGGGATTAATCCTTGCTGCTACTCGATCGCATGCGGCGATTATTTTGACATCATCCGGGCCGAAGTTAATTTTTGCTACATCCAACATGTCAAAAATTTGGGTTCTGATGTCATCAAAACTCGCACTGCCATACATGGTCATATTGCATTCAATAATCTCTTGACCAGACACTTCCCCAGAGAATTTGCAGTAAGCCTCTTCTGGACCCCATTTTATTGAATAAGGCATCGGTAAGGTACTCTCCTTTAAGGCCATCTATAGGTGGCAATTCCATACCGTGATTTGATTACCATAACTCCCTGTGGTTTTTGAAGCACGTAGTAAATACTTAAGGAAGGTGCCCTAAGAGTCAACCTATGACTGATGAAGAGGGAAATCAGGAGTTTTTGGTGCGCATCAGAGAAACCCCGCAAAGCAAGCATGGCTACCCCTTTTCTGAAGGTAGCCGTTTTCGTGTCTGATTGATGGTGGCTTTCAGGATTTCATTATTCTCCGGCACGATGAGATGGGATCTTCCTGCCGATATAGACAGACATGCTAGAATGTAAGTGTGCAAGGGGAGAAAGAGAGAGGATATGGGACATGTGAGCAATTGGCTTTACGATCACAGCTTTCATCATGAGGATCCAGGCAGACTCGGAGCCACACCGAAAACAATGTGGGAATCGGTTCTTCTGGTGGTTTTGGTTGTCAACTTAATTCTTCTCGTTATCGTGCTGATGTTTCCTTATCTCGCATTTTGAATTGCCACCTGAATTCTAGACACTCCTGCAATGCGAAAAAGCCCGCCCAGATCACTAGACGGGCTTTCCGTGTTCTACACAATCGTGAATTTTGAAATTACGGTCTTGCCACATCTCACCTTGTTTTCAATCGATAAAGTGCCAGAGAAAGACCCCGCGTCACTCTCTAGCTCTCGTCGTCTGGCGACTGTCCTTCGAGACGGGCAAAGTGTTTCCTTAACCCGGCACAACTGGGACAGAAAACGGGGGGATATTCCGCGCGGTGCTGGTAGCCGCACCCTTCGCAGAGCCAGGTCGGCGGGGTGTACTCACTCTCGCCGACCTTCGAAGCTTCCTGTTGCAGGAGCTTCTCGCGCCAGTAAGTACTGAAGGTCTGGCCTGCCTTGTGTTTCTGATAGTATTCCTGAACCACATCCGCAATGAGCTGTGGCAGCTGATCAATATCGACACCGAGTCGATAGAGTTTGGCAAAACGTACTTTTCCGGCGATACCACCCCCCAGGTAGACATCGAACCCTTCCCTAGTTCCGAGCAGCCGACGCACCCGGACCCCCTTCAGCCCAATGTCCGCGGTAAAGTGCTGGGCGCAGGACGATGGACAACCGCTCATATGCATCCGAATCCCGTGCAGCATGACGGCTTGCTGCCGCAACCTGTCGATCAGCTTGAACATCTGGCCTTTGGTTTCGGTCACGGCGATATTGCAGAACTGACTACCGGTGCAGGCCACCGTGTTTCTGACCAGAGTGTCCGCATGGACACTCAGTCCCAACGCTGCGGCGTCGGTTGCTGCGGCATCTTTGAAACCGGCCGGGATATTGACCACCAGCAGCCCCTGTTCCGGGGTTGCCCGCAAACTGCCATCACCCCATTTCTTGGCTAACAGGGACATTCCCTCTAGCTGCTGCCAGGACATTCTGCCCAAGGGAACACTCACCCCCATGGACCACAGCTTTGGCTGTTGCTGGCGAAACCAGCCGATCAACTCATCGTAACCGGTCGGTGACGGCGGCTCCTTTGCACGGGGCAGAAGGGGATAGGACAGATGTTCTTCCAGGTAGGTCAGCACGCCGTTGATGCCGATTTTTTCGATGAGGAACCGGAACCGTCCGCGATTGCGGTTCTCGCGAAAGCCTTGCTCTTTAAACAGGTCAAGGATCACGCGGGTGACCTCAACAACCTGCTCCGGAGCGACTAGCACGGGCAGATGTTCTCCCAGTTTCGGTTGTTGCCCCTGGGTTCCGCCGACCAGCACCTGAAACATCGGCTGGCCGTCGGAACCTTCACAAGCCAGATAGCTGAGGTCCTGAGTCCAATAGTGGGTGCCATGCTCAGTCCGACCATTGAGGGCGATATTGAATTTTTTAGGCAGGTCGGCGTAGCTGCGACTGTCGAGGATGAGATCGGTGATATCCCGGCAGAGGGATCTGGTATCGATGAGCTCGTCCGGATCGACCCCACTCAACGGATGGCAGAAGACACTGCGGATATTGTCATGGCCGGTCTGTTTTGCTGTCAGCCCACAGGCTTCGAGTCGCAGCAGAGCCGTAGGCACATTCTCGACCGCCAATCCCTGGACCTGGATGCCGGCCCGTGTGGTAATATCGACGATGCCATGCCCATATTCGTAGGCGACATAGGCTATTTCCCTTGCCTGCTTCGCCGTCAATTCGCAACCGGTGAGTCGATAGCGGAGCATGAATTTGCCAGACGCATCCCGTTTGCGATTGAGCACTCCATACCATTTCATCCGCTCCAGGTTGTTCTTATCTATGGCCTGAAACGGCGTCGCCTTTTCGGCGTAATCCAGCATGTCCTGCCAAACGTCAAATCCGTGCTTCTCCTGCTTCCACTGCTCAACCTTGTTCATCGTCGCCATCTGCTTAACTTACCGATACAGAGCAATCAGTTATCCCACCATGCAACCGTGGAATTCGGCCACCTATTGGCACGTGGGCTTATAGTGCATCTCACGTGCCACGCGATGCACCGCGCGGAGAGAAGGCCTTGACCATAACCCGAAATCTGACCGAAACAGTTATAAACACACCCACTTACAGTCAGCCCCCCCCCTCTGCTCGCATGCCATACTGCGGATACAGAGCGGCAGGTGAATGCCAGAAAATTGAGCAGCTCCATGCTCGATTTCCATGCAGCCAACAGCACAGGAAGTCAGTGTTGAGAGGGGGACAGTTCCGGGTTCCAGAATCGGTCGCCCCCTGTGTCAGCATAGTTGTCGCCTCTAACTAAACTCAATAAAATTGGGGGCAGTTGGGAGGCACATGTATACCAGATCCTTCAAAGCTCTTATGGTCCGTAAGACTGCGGACCCAAACGGAGCAAGCACATCTTCGAT
>JAJRQB010000163.1 GCA_024280485.1 Deltaproteobacteria bacterium | reverse complement strand
CTTCGGTACGTAATCCGTGGTTTCGTTTGGCGCATCTCGTCGCAATCGGTGTGGTTGTGCTGCAGTCATGGCTAGGTGTTAAATGTCCTTTCACCACTTGGGAAATGGCGCTACGCGAAAGGGCCGGTGACACCGTTTATCTCGGTACCTTCATATCTCATTGGCTAGAAACGGTTTTGTATTTCCGCGCACCGGAGTGGGTATTCATAGTTTGTTATACAGTTTTCGGGGCGCTAGTCCTGGCTAGTTGGTTCTGGGTTCGCCCGCGTCCGTTTATTACACTTAAAAGGCATGGTTCCACATAACCACAAAATCAAGCGGACGGTAGATACTTCTGCTTTAAATTTGAATAGTTCGGCGGTTTCCAAAGTTCGGCAATCCACCGCTTATCACGACCTTTGAGACTGTAGAAAAACCCAAACAACTTGGGGTCTGGAAAAAATAGGGCTCATATTTGCTCTACAATCGATTGTTATTTTTGGCGAATGATTTTACCCTCGGATTCGAGTATTTTTGTTAGCTCTGAGGTTTTCCTACAATCTCGTTAGATTTCAGAAAGAATAAAATGGCGTACTCGTATCTAGCAATTGCAATCATTGCCGAAGTCATTGCCACAAGTGCATTAAAGGCATCAGAAGAATTCACGAGGCTTGTCCCAAGCCTTGTCGTTGTTATTGGGTACGGAGCTGCCTTCTACTTCTTAACACACGTATTAAAAACTATCCCCGTGGGTGTAACGTATGCGATTTGGTCAGGCCTCGGCATCGTTTTGGTCACAATTGCAAGCGTCATTTTATACAAGCAGACACCAGATCTTCCAGCAGTGTTAGGAATGGGTTTAATAGTAGCGGGCGTGGTAGTGATAAACGTCTTTTCCAAAACCGTAGGGCATTAAATCTAACTATAATCAAGCGGATGGAGGACCTTCCCCCGCTAAAGCAGTCATCTCAACCTAACAAGGAGATGTCATACGCATTCATCAGGCCGCATAAGGACCGTAATAGGAAAAGTGACAAATCTGAAAGACGGTTGGTTCAGATATGAAAAGTTTAAAGGCTTCCTATTCGGAAGCCTTTTTCACATTCTGGAGCGCGGCATCACTCCTCGTAAACCACAACCCGAACAAGTCCGATGGTCGAACCGTTCTCGTTGGTGGTGCTGTCGGAGACCGAGATCACCCGGGTGATGTTGTTCTCCTTGAGGAATGCATTGACCCGTTGATCGAGTTCCTCTAGTTCCTGTCGGGTCTTGAAAGCCTGCAGGGGTTCGCCGAAGGTTTTAACCTTGATCATGTGGACCTCCTTCATTTGCGTCTGTGAGGGGTAGGAAAGTCGGTCTTTACGAACGACAGAGCTGTGCGTTACTTACTCTTCTCCACCATGTAGTCGACCGCCGCCTTCACCTCTTCATCGCTCAATACGCGATTTCCCCCCTTGGCTGGCATTGCGCCCTTGCCATTAAGTGCGCTTTCGTACAGGTCACCCATCCCATTGGCGATGCGCGGTGCCCAGTCATCTTTGTCGTCTAACTGCGGCGCACCGGCTATACCGAAATTATGACATGGGAAGCAGGTCTGCTTGTAGACCTCTTCCCCTGTTGTGGCCAGGGCGCTGAATGGCATCGAAAGCATGACGATTGCTGCACCTGCGAGAATTCTCTTCATAGCATCTCCTGTCTAAAACACCGTAACTCCTGACTTTGATTCTAACGTAACCGAGAGGTTCTTCAACAGGGGAAGCCTCGAATAAGTCGGGGCGTAAAAGCTGTGTTCCTGCGCACGATGGTTGAGAGGAATCGTGACAGCAGATATTGTGAGGTCTGCTGCTTATTCGTTCTTTTTCAAAGCCGCTGTGTAAGCTTCCGGTGACCAACCTTTGATGGCGATGGCGTCGATCACGTCAAAGTCTATTTCTCAACTTAAAACCTGCAGAAATACACCCTTTCAAAAAATAACAGACTATTTTTGTCAGATATATTGACCTTCCGCTTTTTACAGTTTAAGCTATGTTCAGTCGGGAGCAATTCCGGCAGACTCTGGTCAAGAAAAAGATCGGCTGTCACTCAGAATATTTCGCGATGCCTGGCATAAGCCTGCGCATCAATTTTTTCGCCATATTCAGGAACGAAGACATGGAACGAATTTATCTCGACAACAATGCGACCACTATCGTCGATCCGGCGGTGCGCGATGCAATGGATCCCTTCTACTGCCACATGTACGGCAACCCCAACTCGCTGCACTCCTACGGCATCGAGGTGCGGCCTTACCTGCATCAGGCGATGGAGCAACTTTACGCGGGAATAGGTGCGCGCGATGAAGATGACATCATCATCAACTCCTGCGCGACCGAGGGGAACAACACCGTCATCCTCGGCTTCTATTTCACCCTGCTCAAGGATACGCGCAAGAAACATATCGTTACCACTCAGCTCGAACACCCCTGCATCCGCGAATCCTGCCGCTTTCTCGAGCAACATGGGGTCAAGGTCACTTATCTGGCTCCTAACCTGGATGGCATGATCACCGCGCAAATGGTCAAGGAAGCGATTACCGATCAGACCGCGCTAGTTTCGGTGATGTGGGCCAACAACGAAACCGGGCTGATTCTGCCGATCAAAGAGATCTCAGAAGTCTGCAAGGAACGTGGTGTCTACCTGCACACCGATGCCGTTCAGGCAATCGGCAAGGTTAAGGTTGATCTCAAAGACGTTCACGTCGATTACATGACTTTCAGCGCACACAAATTCCATGGCCCTAAAGGGGTGGGGGGGCTCTACATCCGTAATGGTGTCAGCCTGCCACCGCTGCTGCATGGCGGAGAGCAGATGGGCGGCCGGCGGGCCGGAACCGTTGATGTCGCGGGAATGGTCGCAATCGGCAAGGCGATGGAGCTGGCTAACACACATCTCGCCTATCAGAACACCGAGGTGCGGCGCCTGCGCGACAAACTAGAAGATGCCTTGCTGAAAATCGACGATATTCTGGTCGTCGGCAAACGCGAGCTGCGCACCCCCAACACGGTCTATGTCAGCATCCGGGGCGTCGAGGGCGAGGCCCTGATCTGGGATCTGAATCAGAACGGCATCGCCGCATCGACCGGCAGTGCCTGTGCTTCGGAATCACTTGAAGCCAGCCCAATTCTGACCGCCATCGGTGCCGACAAGGAACTGGCTCACACCGGCGTACGCCTGAGCCTGTCGCGTTTCACCACTGAACAGGAGATCGACTTCACGATCTACACGATCAATAAAGCGGTCTCGCGGTTACGCAAGCTATCAACATCTTACTGAAACAATAAGTAGGCACCAAGAAAACCTTTTTAGAAAATCAGAAGTCAAAAAAGAATTTCAAGCATTTGACCTTCTTGGTGACTTGGTGGCAAAAATGATTTTTCCAGCGACAAATAGATAAACAGGAGAAGAACCATGGCAAAAAGCGATTTAATCGGCGGCGATCTCTGGGAGCAGTATTCCAAAAAAGTAGCTGCCCGCATGAATAACCCGCTCAACTTCGGCGAACTGACCGAAGCCGAGGCCGATGAGTTGGGTGGTACACTGGTGATCGCCAACGAGGGGGCCGAATCCTGTGGTGATACGGTACGTCTGTTCTGGATCGTTGACATCAAGACCCACATTATCAAAAAGGCGACCTTCAAATCGTTCGGTTGTGGAACCGCCATCGCCGCTACCGACATGATGGCCGAGATGTGTATCGGCAAGACCGTCGACGAAGCCGCCAAGATCAACAATCTCGACGTCGAACACGCCCTGCGTGATGAAGTCGATGTCGCGGCGGTGCCACCACAAAAGATGCACTGCAGTGTCATGGCCTACGAGGTCATCAAGCGCGCCACCTCAATCTACCGCAACGTCGACATCTCAACCCTGGAAGAGGCCGATATTGTCTGCGAATGCGCTCGTGTTTCACTGCAAACGGTCGAAGATGCCATCCGCATCAATGATCTCACAACGGTTGAGGAGATCTCCGATTACACCAAGGCCGGGGCCTTCTGTAAATCCTGTATTCAACCGGGGGGCCACGAAAAACGTGAGCACTATCTGGTCGATATCCTCGCGCGAGTACGGTCTGAGATTGAACAGGAACGCAATCCGAACAAGGTTCAATCTGATTTTACCAAGCTCTCAGTCGTCAAGAAGATCAAGGCGATCGAAGCCGCACTTGATGAGTATATCCGCCCGGCACTTGCACGCGATGGCGGTGGGATTGAGCTCGAAGATGTGACCTCTGGTGAGAATGATACCATTCAGGTTCATCTCAGTTATCAAGGAGCCTGCAAAGGTTGTGCTGGCAGCGTTGCCGGGACGCTAACCTTTGTTGAGCAAACTTTGCAAAAAGAAGTGAGCGACAAGATTCGTGGAGTGGTCGTTTGATCAATCCTCGATTATAGCTGTCAAACTGGACAGCTTTACTAGCGACAAGTAGACACCCAGATCCTAAAAAACAAACATGGCTGACCCAAAACATAGGGCCGGCCATATTTGTTTCAAAGTCCATAGCACAGCATTGAATTTGACGGCTAATAACTCTCTGTCCTTAATAACACGCAACTCTGGCCAAACTATTTGACTTCTTTTCTCGCCGCATACTTAAACCACCTAATCATATGTTCCGCGGTTTGAGTAACCTCCGGGGTCAATTCTTCTCCTAGTTGCATGGAACCGGCCTGAATTCCCAAACAGAAACAGCATATCGAGTATTCGGCTTCGATCCAGTCGATCAGAGCTGACAACGGCAGGCGGTGACTGCTTAAGGAGCGTTCGACCAGCTCGGATGTTTCAATCTGACGTAACGTTCCTGGTTTACAGCCAAAATCCGCGGCATCAAGAAAAACAATCTGTTCGGGGCGGTGGCTCTCGGCAAAATCAATGGACCGTTCAGGGCGATCCCCTGCGTTCTCAATTTTCACGCCGGAAATTTTTGCCAGCTGCATGGCCAGATATGGACCAACCCCATCATCTTTACGCAAACTGTTACCGAGGCTGATCAGCAGGGTATTGCTGAGCCCATTGGGGAAAAGGGGATCCAGTGTTTCAGCGACCGACAAAATCGACCTCTAAAAAATGGGTTGAGCAGGAGATACAGGGGTCATAAGCGCGTACCAGCATTTCCAGTGCCAGTGTGATCTCCTCATCTTTTTTTCCCAGAATTTCCGGCACCAATTTGTGCATATCGGCCTCGATATTCTCCAGATTCTGTCCTGTCGGGATTACGCAGTTAGCCTGTTGGATTATTCCCTGCTCATCGACCTCGTAGTCATGGAAGAGGATTCCGCGTGGCACCTCGACCGCACCGACACCGCGGCCAGCCCTTACCGGAATGCTGCGATTTTCATTGACACCGACAATGACCGTTTCGCTCTGGACGACGCCCTGAGCGAGGAGCTCCTCAACGATTTGCAGCGCCTCCTCAGCGCAATGGGCGCACTCGACAAGTTGGGCGACGGTATTAAGGAAGGGATTGTAACAGGGGGCCGAAAGACCGAGTGTCTCTGCGACTGCTTTCGCGGTTGGGTGTAGCTTGTCGGCGTTGAGGTTGAAGCGCGCAAGTGCGCCGACGGCGTAGGAATCGCGGCTGAGTTTGGCGTGTTTGGCCGAAGAGTGTGGTACGAGAAATTCATTGGTGATCTCCCGGTATTCCTCTTTCACTTTGCGCACGCCGTCGCTCGACCCGATATCTCCAGACAGCAGAGGGTATTCGTTGTCGTCGCTGACCAGTGCCACATATTCGGTTTCACGATCAAATTCAGGGAACTTCAGCGCTGCCACCAGTGCAACCGTCGGGACCAAGTCTTCGCGCATCTGCAGCAGCAGTTTCCGCATCGCTTCAAGCTGCTTATTGTCAGGCAGCTTGGTAAAGCCGCCAACGACACAGGAGATCGGATGCACATGGCGACCAACCAAAATATCGCAGACATCGTTGCAGGCTTTTTTCATCCGCAGGGCACGGCGCACCGCCTCGGCGTGGTCCTTCATCAGCCCAATAAAACTCTGCACTCCAAGCAGGTCGGGTGCAGCCAGCATGTAAATGTGCAGAATATGACTGTCGAGGTTCTCCATGTGCAGCAGCAGCTTGCGTAACTTTATTGTCTGTTCGCTGGGACTGAAGCCGATCGCATTCTCGGCGGCCTGAATCGAAGCCAAGCTGTGGCCACAAGCACAGATACCGCAGATCCGTGAGGTAATGTGCTGCGCCTCGAAGATCGAGCGTCCTTGCAGCAGCGCTTCAAAGAAGCGTGGCGCTTCGACGATCTGTAACTCGGCTTTTTGCAACACACCGTTTTGCACATCGACAATGATATGGCCGTGGCCCTCAACCCGGGTCAGAAATTCTACATTGACCGATACATTTCTACTCATCACACTGCTCCATCGCGGCGTTGTACATCATCATTTTGTTGGCGATCAGGTTAGCGTCCAGGTCATAACTGCGCAGCACCTCTTCGGCACCGGTCTGGTTCGGGTTGCTGACCATTCCCCGGCAGCCGTAGCAGACATTACCGTTGTTGACGCACCAGGAATTGCAACCCGCACGGGTTACCGGCCCCAGACAGGTGACGCCCTTATCGTACATACAGACGTTTTCGTTAAATTTACACTCGACACAAACGGCGTAATCAGGGACCAGATAGGGGAGTCCCGCCAGAGCAGACTTGAGAACCTTGATGAACTCGTCCGGGTGGATCGGGCAACCGTGAATGAAATAATCGACCTCGACGATCTGATGCAAGGCGCGGGTCTTTGTCACCGGGAACCAATCGCCCTTGTCACCGTAAACCGTCGACTGAACATCCGATAACAGTTTACGATTCTTCATTCCATTGACTCCGCCGATGGTTGCACAACTGCCATAAGCAACCAGAACATTGCTGCGCTGTCGAATCTCACACAACCGCTGCTCCGACTCCTCGTTCACTACGCTCCCTTCAACGAAAGCCACATCATAACGACCTTCCCAGCTCTCCGACATCACTTCACGGAATTCCACCAGGTCGACAAGTCCGAGCACATCGAGTAGAGCCTCACCCAGATTCGCCACCTGTAACTGGCACCCTTCACAGCAGGAGAGATCGAAAAATGCAACCTTAGGTCGTCCCATCATATCGCTCCTTTGATCTTCTTTACCCAGCGGTAGTTGAATACAGGGCCATCCTGACAACAGTAGACGTCGTGGATCTGACAGTGTCCGCATTTGCCGAGACCACATTTCATATGGCGTTCGAGCGACAGGTAGATATGTGTTTCCGGGATCCCTTTTTTCAGCAGTTCATCGACCACATAACGGTACATCACCGGTGGCCCGCAAGCGACGGCAATAGTTTTTAGTGGATCAAGGGTAACACCTGGAATCAGCCCCGTAAGCAGACCGACGTTCCCTTGCCAGTCAGGCGCGGCCTGATCAACGGAACAACAGAAGTTGAGGTCAATCCGTTTGTCCCAATACGCGAGTTCACCGCCGAACAACATGCTCTCCGAATCTCTTGCGCCGAGCAGAATATCGACCTTGCCGAAATCACGTCGGTTGTCGATGATAAAATTAATCAGCGAACGCAATGGAGCTATCCCCAAGCCACCGGCGATCAGTAAAACATCATTCCCTTCCAGCGGCACCACCGGGAACCCGACGCCGAACGGGCCACGAATACCGACCTCGTCTCCAGCCTTGAGCTGATGCAGCGCCTCGGTAAAGCGGCCGGCTTTGCGTACGCAGAGTTCGAATGAGTCGCGTCTGGTCGGTGAGGAGCAGATAGAGATCGGCGCCTCACCAACGCCAAACAGTGACACTTCGACAAACTGTCCCGGATCGTGATCGAGGGTTTCATCATTCGGCAGGACGATCCGGTAAAGCTTCTCCTGTTCAGTCAGTTCGGTGATTTCGGCAATCCGGCCGCGCTTGATCTCGTAACCGGAATGAGTGATGGCAATGGTTTCCATATTATCCCCGTTCCTCCATCAAGGCGTTGATCGTTTCTTTCAAATCAATTTTTGCCATGCAGGTACGGCTGCAGCGACCGCAACCGGTACAGAATATTCGTTTGTAGCGCAACATCGGGTAACGGAATTTGCGGTTGAAACGGTGGCGTTTACGATCAAATCGTTCTTCACGGAAGCTCTCATTCCCAGCAATCTTGGCAAAATTTTCGTGCTGACAGGAATCCCAGACCCTGATGCGACGACCTTTGCTGAGGTCCAGCTCCGGTTCATCCAATATATCGAAGCAGTAACAGGTCGGGCAAACGTTGGTGCAGTTGCCGCAGGAAAGACATTTTTCGCCGAGACGCTTCCAGACATCGCTATCGAAGGTTTCATCGAACAGTCGCGGAATATCCTGATAACGAATTGGGACCTCGCTCTTGAAGATTTTCTTCTTGGCTTTGCGTAACGTTTGCAACTGCTTTTCTACCTCGAATACAACCGGTTCAAACAGGCCAGATTCTTCAACTAACGACTCCCCCTTGTGGGTGCTGATATCAACCATATAGCAATCTTCCAACTCGCTGAAAAACAGATCGTAGCCCCCTTTCGGCAGGTGATTTCGGAGCATTCCACAGTTGGCGTAGCTATCGCAGTAGTCGCTGCACTCCAGACCGATCAGGGTTATGTGGTTCTTGCGGATCATGTAATGTAGATCTTTAGGGCGATCTGAAAAAACCACGTTGAGACATTGAATGCCAGCCAGGTCACAGGTATGGACACCAAACAGGGTTAACTCTTCGACCTCGACGACCGCCTCCATCTGTTGTCCCTTGGCTACGTCGTATTTCAGCAATGTTTCATGCTGCGGCATAAAATACTTTTTTGGTGGCAGAATGGTCGGAATGTAATCGAGGGCCATCTCCGCCAAAGAACTGACCTCCGCAAATTTAAACTGCCCATTGCTTAGAGGAACCGGCCCTACTACTTTTTGGCGCGATGCCAAAAACGTTACCAGTTCGGCCAATTTCTCTTTTCTGATCAAGGCCTGGGTCACAAAGAATCTCCCTTCCCGACATACCTGCTAAAGTTACGCGCCTTGTCAACGACATTAGGATGATGCCAACTCGCCGCAAATGATAAATACGGCTGGACTTAAGTTTGCAATTATTACAGAGTTCTCATTGCTGTCAACGTGATCACTTAAGTTTTGAAAATATTGAGAGTTGTATGTTCCTCGACTCCATTGTGCACTGAAGCCAACAGTGTGCAGAAGTGGCAGAATTAAGGGGTAGGATTAGTCACAGGGAACATTTGCAGTTGGTGTTACATCCTGAATAAACTGTTCAATGTCCGGGGCTAAAGGTGCGGTTATAATACAGACGTCTTGATAGATGGGATGGAGAAATTGCACTTGGTGGCTGTGCAACGCCTGTCGTTGCAAACCGGTCGAAAAGGGGGGATTACGGCGAAAATCAAGGTAATCGTCGTCATTCATGGTATAGAGGGCATCGCCAGCGATGGGATGACCAATCGCAGCAAGATGAACACGCAGTTGATGGGTCCGTCCGGTTTCGGGATGCAATTCGAGTAACGAATACTTGTCCGAAAGGATTCGAATTGTTTTGTAGTGGGTCACGGCCGCCTTCCCATCAACTTGATCTATACAATAGCGAGGGACACGAGCATCTCTGACCGATCCTATTGGCAAATTTATCGTTGCGTCGGCAGGAGCAGGGCGACCCTCAACCACAGCCAGATAGCGCTTTTTTACCAAACCCTCTGCGAACTGTCTTGCCAGATCAGTGAGGACAACCTTATTTCGTGCCAGCAGCACCAATCCAGAGGTGTCAGCATCCAACCGATGAACCAGATTCACCTCAGGGAAAGTTGGCTGGTGGACATGACGTAAGTGGTAAATCAGGTTGGCATTGACGAATTTGCCGCGACTATGAACGCGTAGTCCCGCAGGTTTGTTGATCGCCAACAACCATTCATCTTCGTATAATATTGTGTAATCGAGGTTGACCGCAGGAGGGGTAAAATCAGGCAAATCGCAGCGAACTGTATCTCCTTGAGAAACCTTCGTTGTCTCAACACAGATGGCACCGTTACACCAAATGAGCCCTTCTTTTATCAGTTGTTGCCAGGTTGCTTCAGGTAAGTAGGTAAAGCGGGCCGCCAAATACTCCAGAACGCTGCCGCCTCTGAACGATCTGGGCACTTTTGATGAAACATTCATGCTGATCCTTGTACTGCCTAAAAAGGAGCCCATCTATAACGATCTAAAGGAGTTCCCCTTTTTGCCTTGATCCACACAGAGCTAAATAGCGAGCACCATCCTGAAATCCTCAGGAAGTGAAGTCACCTTATTATGTTCCGGGTCGAAACAGACCATAACGGTTTGAGCCTCGGCAAACTCTTTCCCACAACCATCATGAATCAGATAACTGAAGGTAAAGCTGCTACGAGCAAGATTTTTGGTAGAGATATCGATATGGACCCGATCATTCAATTCAATCGGTTTGCGATAGCGACAGTTTGCTTCGACCACCAGAAAGAGCAGGCCGCTTTGCATGATCTCAGGAAAGCGCTCACTGAACAGCTTGACTCGTGCGGTTTCGAGGTAGGTGAAAAAGATCGCATTGTTGACGTGGCCGTAGGCATCGAGATCAGCGAAACGGACTTCGATTTCGGTAGATAAATTCATCGTGAGCCCCTTCTAAAACTACCAATGACTAAGCTAAAAATTCATCATGCAAGGCGCTGCGGATGGTTGAGGGTGAAGGCATACATTGTATGTCGAAGTCTCAAGCGGGCGCTGGAACGCTGCAGGGTGAAAGTTTTTTGCGACGCCATTTCATCGGACTGGTGGCACCTTCCCCTGCAGAATATCAACGATCCGGTTGCGGTAGTCGACGATTTCACGACGCAGTGACGAGAGATTGGCGATCTTCTCGTCGACCTTGCCGATATGCCCGTCGAGCAGTTCGACCAGATGCGGAGTGAGGGTGCCGAAATTCTGATCGTTGACGTCGAAATACTCAGCGATCGTCTGCATCTCTTTAAGACTGATCCCCAACTCCTTGAGCTTGAGGATAAACTTGAGGCGCAGCACTTCAGGTCGCCCGTACATCCGCATCCCTCCACCGACACGCTCCGGTGGTCCCATCAACCCGATCTCTTCGTAGTAGCGGATGGTGCGGGTGGTAATCCCCAACTGCCTGGCAACCTCGCCGATAGCAACCAACGATTCAGTAACTTTATCCATACATCTCCCCTTTACGTGAATTTTCTCAGGGCCATCACTCGAAAACGATGCGACACCCTGCCCAACCTTTACCCACCATGATAAGCTAAGGGAGAGGAAAAAGGAAGGTTATAAACTGCTGTTATATTTTTAGTTGACCTTCACGTAAGCTCGCTGTATAAGCATATTTTCTAATGCCATCAAAGGCGCCGATCTCGATGAACAATTGAAACCACTCGATCTGCTGGAAATATTGGCCGAACGCATTGAGAGCTGAGCAAATGGCAAATATAAAAAGCATCTCGCGCAGAGACGCTAAGCCGCAGAGAAAGACTTTAACCCAAGCTTTGGTTTTGATCTTCTCTGCGACTCTGCGACTCGCCTCAGGGCGCCTACTTTTGGTTAGTGAGCGAGCGCGAACGAGCGCGAACGAGCGCGAACGAGCGCGAAACATTCTCCATAACTTCAAAAGGTGAACAAGAAATTTAAACCGGAGGTAAATTTATGAACATTCTCGTCTGTATCAAACAGGTTCCAGACATGGAATCACGCTTCAAGGTCGCGGCAAGCGGCACCTGGTTCGAAGAGAGCGATCTGGCCTGGCGGATCAATGAGTATGATGAGTTTGCCGTCGAGCAGGCCGTCCAGCTCAAGGAACAGCTCGGTGACTCCGACCTGACCGTCCTGACCATCGGTCCGGCGCGGGTCAAGGAAGCCCTCAAGAAGTCGCTGGCGATGGGCTGTGATCGCGCGCTGCATGTGGTGGATGATGCCGCTCATGAAAAAGATCCTTTTCAGATCGCCAGTACCATCGCGGCCTTTGCCAAAGAGAAGAGCTTTGATGTGATCTTCACCGGGATGCAATCCCAGGATCGCGGCAGCGGTCAGGTCGGCGTGCTGGTCGGCGAACTGCTGAACATCCCCGCTTTGACCACCGCCGTTGAGTTTGCCTGTGAGGGCGGTGCGGTCACGGTCCGGCGTGAGCTCGAAGGGGGCCTGAAGGCGGTCGTCAAAGCGCAAACCCCGGCGCTGGTGACCTGCCAGCTCGGTCTGAACACCCCCCGCTATCCGACCCTGCCGAACATCATGAAGGCCAAGAAGAAGGAGCTGCTTGAGGTTCCGATTGGCGATCTTCTCAGTGAAGAGTCGCGGCTGACCGCCTTGTCGCTGACCTATCCGGAGAAGAAGGGTTCAGCAATGATCCTCGAAGGAGAGATCGGCGATCTGGTCGACAAGGTCATTGGGATTTTAAAAGAGAAGACTGCGGTCTTAGCGAAATAAGGAGTGACCATGAAAGCATTGCTCATATGTGAATATAGAGAAGGCAAATTGCTGGAATCAACTTATGAGTTGATCGGCTTTGCCAAACAATTGAACGCCGAGTTTGACCTCTTTCTGGTCGGCAGCAAGGATCAACTGCCGCAGGTCGATGCCAAGCTCTACCTAGCGGATGTTGCCACGGCGGGCGAGTACAACCCGTCCCTGCACAAACAACTGATTCTGGAGGCCGCCGACAAAGCCGGCGCCGACACCATCGTCTTTCTCCACTCCAGTAGCGGTTGGGATCTGGCGCCACGGGTGGCACTGGCCTTAAATGCTGCGCAGGTCTCTGAAGTTGTCGAAGTGACCGCCGATGGCTACCTGCTGCCGGCCTGTAACGCCAAGCTGCGCCGGACGGTCAAGTCGGCCACCGCAAAGACTGTCGTGACCCTGCAGGGTGGCGCCTTCATGGCTGCTGATCCAAGCGGAACTCCGCAGGTTGAGGAGCTGAGCAGCTCCGCTGACGGCAACACCGAGTTCGGTGGCTACGAACAGGCCGAGGCTGGCGAAGTTGATCTGGGCAAGGCCGAGATCATCGTCAGTGCCGGACGGGGCGTTGGCAAACCTGAGAATGTCGAGATGATTCAGGCCCTGGCCAAGGCCTTGGGTGGCGAATACGGCGCGAGTCGACCCGTGGTCGATGCCGGCTGGGTTCCCCATGAGCGTCAGGTCGGGACCACCGGTCAGGTCGTTTCACCGAAACTCTATGTGGCTTGCGGGATCTCGGGAGCAATTCAGCACCTGGCCG
>JAJRQB010000162.1 GCA_024280485.1 Deltaproteobacteria bacterium | reverse complement strand
TGCTGACGTAGAGAAATCTGCTGACGTAGAGAAATCTGCTGACGTAGAGAAATCTGCTGACGTAGAGAAATCTGCTGACGTAGAGAAATCTGCTGACGTAGAGAAATCTGCTGACGTAGAGAAATCTGCTGACGTAGAGAAGAATCAGGTTCCGCAGGAGAAGGCGGATGTTTAGCGAAATGCCGCTGACTTCGCATCTCGAAGAGTTGCGCAAGCGTTTAATGATCGCATCGATCTCTTGGCTGGTGGCATTTCTTGGCTGCTATACGGTGGCAGAAAAGCTGTTCCAATTTCTCTCTGCGCCGGTGCATCAAGCGCTTCCCGAAGGGAGTTCGTTGGTTTTCATTCAGGCGACTGAGCCCTTTTTTACTTACCTTAAGGTTGCTGCGGTGGCCGGAGTTCTGGTCGCATTGCCAGTGATTATGTGGCAGCTTTGGGGTTTTATTGCTCCCGCCCTCTACAAAAAGGAAAAGGTTCTGGCTGTCCCCTTTGTGCTGGCCAGCTGTCTCTGTTTCGGGCTCGGTACCTATTTCGGTTTCACTTTTGTCTTTCCGACAATTTTTACATTTCTAATTAAATTTGGGACTGGCGGCGGGGAGATTAACGCCATGCTGTCGATGGGCTCCTATCTGACCCTGTCGACCCGGTTGCTATTTGCCTTTGGTCTGGTCTTCGAGCTACCGATCATTATTTTTTTCCTCGCCCGTATGGGGGTGGTCGACTATAAATGGCTGGCTGCTAAACGTAAAATTGCCTTGCTCCTGGCCTTTGTTCTCGGTGCTGTCCTTACGCCACCCGATGTTTTTTCTCAGGCTTCGATTGCGGTCCCCTTTATCGTTCTATATGAAGTCGGGATTATCGTTGCGCGGCTCTTCGGCAAGAAAAAGATTGAAGAAGAACCGGAGCTTGACGACGAAGGCGACTGAGTCCTTTCCCCTGCTTCCCAATGTGCCATCTTGTTCAAATTCTTGATTAGGATGGCACATTGGGTCTTTGCGACAATCTCTCGCAATATCTAACTCACTGTAGTCTCTAGCTAGTTTTGCGCCGGTACGACTTTCTGGTCACGGCACCTTTGTTGCTTTTCTGCGTCTGTCGCAGAAGGCCGCCGTAAACAGCACTTTTTTATTGGAACCTTTGCTTGGTCATTGAGCTATCACCGTCGTTCAGCTTCATGCTACCCTTACGCCCATGAATCTTGAAGACTATGGCTGGAATGATAAGTTTGCTAAAAAGTTTCTCCCTTTTGCTCAACAGGGGTTAGTTCCCGCACGGGTAATTCGGGGGGAAAAGAATTTCTTTCGGGTGATCTGCAAAGAAGGTGAGCTGACGGTTCGTTTTGCTGGAAAGATGCGCCATCGGGCTGGTGGGCGTCAGGATTTACCTGTGGTCGGTGATTGGGTGGCGGTTGAACCTCAGCTTGAGCAGGGGCGGGGGGTGATTCACGCTATTCTCGAGCGCTTTTCCTCTTTCGCACGGAATCTGCCAGGCCGCCGCAAAGGGAAAGGGCGCGAGCGGATCGAGCAACAGGTTATCGCTGCTAATGTCGAGCGGGTATTTATTGTCTGTGGGCTCGATCAGGATTTTAATCTGCGTCGAATTGAACGCTACCTGACCCTGGTGACAGCCGGTGGTGCTGAGGCGGTGGTGGGCTTGAATAAGGCTGACCTCAGCAACGAATCGGAGCTCCAGTTGCAACAGGTTCTCGATATTGCAGGAAATTCTCCCGTAGAACGGATAAGTGCCAAAAATAGAGATCAGGTCGATCAGCTTAAGGTCTATTCCCGTGCCGGGGAGACTTTGGCTTTTCTCGGCTCCTCCGGGGTTGGAAAATCGACAATTATCAATGGCCTGCTTGATGAAGAACGTCAAAAAGTTGCTCCCGTCAGCACCGCCGTTGGCAAGGGTCGGCATACCACGACCCATCGGGAACTTTTTCTTTTGAGTGGCGGAGGAGTTCTGATGGACAACCCGGGGATGCGTGAACTGCACCTCTGGGGGGATGAGGAGGATCTCGCCGAGTCCTTCGCCGATATCGAAGAGCTTGCTTTGCAGTGTCGTTTCTCTGATTGCGGCCATCGTAGTGAACCCGGTTGTGCGGTTCGAGTTGGCATGGACTCCGGGAAGTTTGATGAACAACGCCTTGAGAACTATTTGCGTCTTAAGGAAGAACTCTCTTACCTCCAACGCCGCCGCTAATCTGGTTCTGATTCTTTTTAGGTAAAACCTACGGCAAGCGTTGACAATTTGCATTGCTGGCTTAGGCTTATTAAGGTGTGCGGTAAGTGAGGGGAGCCAACGACTCAGTCGGGATAGCCTATGAAACCAATAAACTTTGCACTGCTGCTGCTGGTTGTTTTGATGACCTTGGCCACGGGCTGGATCTTCTTTGACAAGATTGAGGATTTTTTCCTCTCAGCAGAAAAGATAAGTATTCAAAGACCCGTTGAAGATAAGAAGGTTGAGCCGGGCCATGATCGTCGTTCTGAGCGGATTGCTATGCCACCGCGGCATCCGGTTGTTCGCGATACCGCACCGATCGCCACTGAGCCGCAACTCGTTGAGTTGCCATTTCCCACGACCCTTGATCAGTCCGATGCCTATTTGAGGGAGCGTCTGCAACAGGTAATTACCGACCTTGACCTGCTGGCCCTGGTTAACCTGAACTATTTTATTCAAAAGCTGGTCCTCTTCATCGACCATCTTCCCGAGAAGAATATCCCCCGCCTGCATCTGCCAATTACCCCGCCTAAGCCAGGTTTTGTTACAATCGGCAGCGGAGCACAGCAGATCATCAGTAAACGCAATTTTGTTCGTTACACTCCTTATGTCAGACTTGTTGAAGCAATCCCGGACGTAGTTTTATTGCAACTCTATCGGGGGCTCTATCCTCTTTTTCAACAGGCTTATCGGGAGATTGGCGACCCCAATGGCCACTTTAATGACCGCCTTGTTCAAGTGATAGATGAGCTACTGGAGGCGCCAGAATCGCTTGCGCCAATCAGTGTCATTCACCATGTCAGTCGATATAAATATGCGGACGCGTCACTAGAGTCGCGATCTGCCGGACAAAAGATTTTGCTCAGAATGGGTGTCGAAAATGCCAAACGGATCAAAGAAAAACTACAACGACTGCGCAAGGGTCTTGTCCGTAAGGATTTTTAACCCTTGAGAGTAGACGCCTGAAAGTTGTCCCTCGGTGCCAACCCATAATCCAAGTCCGACAGATCTTTGTTTGAGCTCCCTTCTTTACGTCGCTTTTACCGTCCAAAGCTTGCATTTTTGTCCTGCTAGAGTAATCTTTATTAGATTTCAGCTTATTAAAGAAAACAAACTAATGGCTTTTACCGTTTGTGGGAGTGATGGTGCGACAGTTTTACCTGTTTCTTTTGATAATGGTTTTGCTACTACTTGCGGCACCGTCGTGGGCTGGAAAGCCGGTGTATCGCGTTGGCATTCACGCTACACCTCCGCTGGCATTTACCGATGAAGCTGGGAATCCTGGCGGGCTCTTCCCTGAGCTGTTGAATCTAGCCAGTCAAAATTATGAATTACAGTATGTCTCCTGCCAATGGACGGATTGCCTCAAACAGCTCGAACAGGGGCAGATCGATCTGCTTGCACCGATTGCCTATACCCCTGAGCGCGGCAAAATCTATGATTTTCTTGAAACCACAGTTCTCTCTAACTGGGGACAGGTTTATGTGCCGCAGCAGGCCGATGTTTCTTCAATTCTCGATCTTGATGGCAAAAGAGTCGCGGTGATTGGGCAGGACGTTTTTCTGGAAGGGACGGGTGGCCTGCGTCAGCTGGCGGCAAGCTTCGATCTGAAGATCAATTATATATTCGTTGAAAATTATGATGAAGCTCTTCGGGCCGTTGCAGATAATCGTGCGGATGCTGCCCTGATTAATCGAATATTTGGTGCCTGGCATCCTAATGAATTTGCACTGGAAGCCAGTTCGGTCTTGATTAATCCTGTTGATATCAGAGTGGCCTTCGCCAGAGGACATGCTATTCCGTTGCGTTCAAGGCTAGATAGTATTTTCGGAGAATGGAAGCAAAAAGAAGGTTCAATGTATCATCGTATCATTGGGAAATGGCTCTCTTCTGAGGGGAAAGTACAGATTCTGCCGACCTGGTTTGTCCCGCTCTTATGCTCGCTGGTGGCGCTGTTATTGGCAATGTGGATCATCATTCTGCTGACTCGGCGGCGGATCAGAGTGCAGACATGGAAGATTCAAGAGAAGAACAGGCAGCTTCAAGAAGAGTTGCGAGAGCGTCGCAGAGTCGAAGGGGAGCTTGAAGAGCGGCATCAGCAGTATCAGGTGCTGTTCGAAGAGAACCATTCGATGATGATATTGTTCGACTCATCGACTCAGAAGATTGTTGATGCGAATTCAGCGGCTTGCCGCTTTTACGGATATTCACGTGAGGATCTGGCGGGGATGCCGATCAGCCGCATTAACACCGCAAATCAACAGGAGATCAGCGCATACCTCTCCCTTGTTGATGATGGAGAGGAGCACAAGTTTGAATTTGTACATCGTCTGGCAGATGGCAGGTATTGTGATGTTGAGGTTTTTTGTGGACCGTTGGTGGTTGGAGGGCGAAAACTCCTTTGTTCTGTGATTCATGACATCTCAGAACGACGTCAATTTCAATCTGAATTGACAGAAAAAAATGAATTTTTGCAAACGATTATTGATGGTGTTGCCGATCCGATTTTGGTGATTTCAACCGATTATCAGCTGTTGATGATGAATCAAATTGCTGCCGACTCTATTCCCGAATCAGAGCAGGGTCGAAACGATTTCTGTTGTTACGAACTGCTCCCACAGTTAAGCAGGCCATGTCAGGTAGAAGGTCAGCCTTGCCCCCTTGATGAAGTTAAAGAGAACGGAAAAACGGTGACCATGATTCACCGCCATCATCAGGAGGATGAGACACGCATCTTCGAATTGACGGCATCGCCTCTGTGGAACGCAGATGGTAGCTTGCGTGGAATTATTGAGGTTTCACGGGATATCACAGATCGCTACAAGGTTGAGCAGTTGGTCAGTGAAAATGAAAAGCGCCTGCAGCATATGGCACATCATGACCCGCTGACCGGTTTGCCGAATCGCCTGTTGTTTGAGGACCGGTTACGGCATGCGTTGGCTCAAGCCCAGCGTAACAAGGGCAAGATGGCGCTGATGTTCATTGATCTCGATCGTTTCAAAAATATTAATGATACCCTCGGGCATGAAACGGGGGATCAGTTGCTGGTTGAAGTCGGCCGCCGTTTAGCTGCGGTGGTGCGTGAATCTGATACCGTTGCCCGGCTTGGAGGAGATGAATTTCTGGTGCTTCTTGAGCAAGTCGACAGTTTTCAGACCGTGACGACTATGGCCCAGAGGATTCGTAAAGAGCTGGGGCGTATTGCCGAAATCGGCATACATCAGCTGGTTGCAACCGGCAGTATCGGTATCAGTCTGTTTCCAGATGACGCCGGGTCCGCTGAAGAGTTGATCAAGTGTGCTGACGTTGCAATGTATCACGCCAAGAGTGAAGGGAAGGACAACTATCAGTTTTATACCCGCCAGATGAATGCTCGGGCGCACGAAATGTTGCTCCTGGAACGTGATCTTCGCCAGGCCTTGGAAGAAGGGCAATTGTGCCTCTACTACCAGCCGCAGGTCGAACTGGAAACCGGTAAGCTTATTGGGGTTGAAGCTCTGTTGCGCTGGAATCACCCAACTCAGGGCCTGGTTCCGCCGGGAGACTTTATCCCATTGGCCGAAGAGACCGGGCTGATTGTGCCGATCGGGGCATGGGGTCTGCGCGAAGCCTGTCGGCAACAGGTGCAATGGCTGAAAGAAGGATTTCCGAGGTTGCGTATGGCGGTTAATATCTCTGGCCGTCAACTCAAACAACGTGATTTTATCGAAATGCTTGATCTCATCCTGACTGAGACCGGAATAAATCCAGAGGATCTGGAACTGGAGATTACCGAAAGTATTATCATGCGTGATGTGCAATCGACAATCATGGAACTGACTGACTTGAGAATGCGTGGTGTCCGGCTGTCGATCGATGATTTCGGAACAGGTTATTCGTCGTTAAGTTACTTGAATCGTTTCCCGGTTGACCAGTTGAAGATCGATCGATCCTTTATTTTTAGATTGGTTGCTGATAAAGAGCCGGTGATGATCGTCGATGCCGTTATCGCACTTGGACGCAGTATGAACTTGGAGGTAATTGCTGAGGGGATCGAGTCAGCGCAGCAGATGGAAATTCTCGCCAGCCGTGGCTGTCAACTTGGACAGGGCTTTCTTTTTAGCCGGCCGATTCCTGAATCTGAATTGCGTAAAAAATTCTTTATCAAATCCCATTGCAAGGTTGCAGCTGATCCTTTTCATTTCAATTTCCCTGAGCTTGATGTCTGAATTCAAAAGACCTTGCTTCGTATCAAATCAGCCTCAGACTGCTCGTTGAGAGATTAAGCTGCTTTTTTCTGCGCGATTAACACACCACTTCGACTTTGAGGCGGAAGCGGCAGTCTCAGTGGCGGCTCCAGTCCAGCCGCCGTCATCATTTCATTCAGTTCCGTTTCGGTGTAGGCCGCACCACTCTTTGTCCACAATAACATGTTTAAGGCGAAAAGAGCAGGATAGACAGGGCCTGAGCCATGATCATCGAGGATGAATTCATGGATAATCAGCAAACCTTCCGGGTTGAGCGCAGCAGCTGCCTTGGCAACCAGTGCTTGACAGTTGTTAAGACTCTCTCCGTGCAGAATATGTGACATCCAGACAAGGTCATAGGTCTCTTGAGGTCTGGTCTGATTGAAATCTCCGTCAGTAAAGTTGATTCTGTCGGACATGTTTGCATTATTGATGGCGATTTCTGCCAGTTTGCGACTGCTGGGGAGATCAAGGATGGTGGAGTGAAGTTCTGGATTATGGCGACAGAAATGGATCGACCAGGTTCCAGGGCCACCGCCAAGGTCGAGCATTTTGGTGGCATTGGCGATAGAAATATGTGGAACCATCTGTGGAGCAATCAGATTGGCAAGATTCTGCATGCCGAGCTGAAAGCTCTCCTGCCATTCGTTTTCGGAGAAGCTCGAACTCTGGCGTTGTGGATGTCCCGTTATGACGGCCTGATCCAGTTGCACCCAGGATTCAACCAGGTGGTGTTGGTGGCTGATGATATTTCCTAAGTAGTTTGGCGAATCAGACACAAGAAGGTTCTTTGTGGACGCTGAGCAGGAATAAATCCCTTCCTCCTGTTCAAGAAGGTCGAGCGCAGTCAGCGCGCGTAATAACATTCCCAGCGCACGAGAGTCAGCCCCAATCCGTTTAGCAAGACCAGAATGGCTGTCCTTTTTAGCATTGAGACTGTTGAATAAGTCGAGTTTTACCCCGGCCATAATCGCACATCCCTGCCAGTAACTCCCCGTTGCTTCGAGTAGGCCGGGTGCAGTCCAGTGCTCATCCATCGTGTCACCTCCCGATTTATTGCAGCTTGTTGCGCACACTTTCAATTTTATCATTCATGGTTTGTTTACGATCGGTACGACTGCCCAATTTGATCGTTGTCGTAATCCGTGGCGCGCCCATTTCATGAATGCGTTCATGGCATCGACGGATAGCTGCGAATATCACATCATATTCACCTTCGATATTGGTTCCGTAGGCGTGAAGGTTGATTTTTAGCCCGTCCTCTTCAAGAATCTTCTGACAGACGGCAATATATTCAGAGACTGAGACCCCGACTCCCAGGGGTACGATACAGAGATCGACGATAACTTGCATTGTTGACTCCTTATTTTGAAATGGTTTCATTCAAAGTATAGTGTTATCAGCGTCTGGATGTGAATATGTATGTTCTGGTTATTGACCCTAAGGAAGATTAAGTCTTTAATGTTGGAAACATTTGTGAAGTTTTATGATTTTTGCAGGAGGGATAGATGGAACCTCAGGATCTTATTCACCGGTGGCATGAAGAGCCGCAACACCCCTTAACCCCCAAGCAGATTTCGATCCGCTTGCCAATCGACGTTGCAGCCAAGGTGGCGGCTCTGTGCGAGATCTATCCGACGCGGACTAAAACGGAAATTATCGCCGATCTGGTCGCTTCTTCCGTTGATCAACTGGTTCAGGCACTGCCGAGTGAAAAAGGGGAGCTGCTCGACCAGGAATCGATTCCTGGCCGTATTCGAGTCTATCAGGATGTTGGTCTGAAAGGGCGGTTTCTGGAAGGAACCGCCCGTCATTTGCGCCAGCTTGAAAAAGAAGTCGGCCACTCCGAGCCTATTCCAGTGCCTTTGCCGCATGTCAGAATGCTTTAGAAATCTGTTAAACTTCAGCCCGGCGAGTCGAGTCGACTCGCCGGGCCCTGTCACCATCCTGTTTATTTTACCGGCCCGGTAAATACCCAGTCATCCATAATAGCTGCTGTGTGGCACCCGATGCAGCCGCCGACCTTGCCCTCTTTCTGAATTTTTCCATCTGCGGCATATTTAGCCCAGAACCAGTCGCCAGCATCAGCATTGTAGCCCTTAACCCGGTACATCACTGTCACCGCGCCAAGTTTCTTGTCATGCATATAGTTCTCTTTGATGATGAAGGAATTATCTGGATAACTACCTGATTTGTTCTGGATCGCCTTGAGTGCGCCTTGTGAAACGTAGGTGGTCAGCAACGCACCATGAGGGTGGGCCCCCTTGTAGAACTTCCCTTTGCCGGGGAAGAGTGCCCATTGCTGATAGGGATTGGCTTTAGTGATGTAATCATAGACTGCTTTGCCATCTGCTGCCGGTGGTGACATACCACCAGCCAGAGCGGAACCTATACCAGCTGTCAGGATAAGACAGATTAGACTCACAACAACAATGATCCGGTTTCGTAGCATTTTTATCTCCTTTAGAGCGGGGTGATGAAGCTATTTAAGGGTGAACGGTGTGTGATTTATAAATGGTGTGGATTTTGATCAGATTGTAAAAGAATTGTACTGCTCTATTGCGGATTTACAACTTTGACGACATGAAATTGAACGACAAATGCCTTCCTGGATAAATCAGGAAGGCATTTGTTTGGCGTGTGAATTTCCTCTATGACGAGTCTACGGGTTATTCGTCGAGTTTAATCGCCAGATAACGCGTTGATTCACCTTGACGAACTAACAGCAACAGAGAATTGCGCTTATTTACTTCAATCGCCTTGCGTACATCAGCTGGTGTTTTAACTTCTGCGCGATTGACTTCCTGAATCAGGTCTCCGCGTTTGATTCCAGCCCGTTCGGCTGCTGACCCCGGTTCTACTTCAGTAACCAGTACGCCGTTTTGACCTTGATATTCGAATTTTTCAGCCAGGTCCTTAGTGAGCTTTTGCAGGCTAAATCCAAGTTTCGACAGTTTACTGCTTTCTGTCGGTTGGCCCTTGTCGTCGGTTTCTTGTTTGCCTATTTCAGCAATCAGGGTTTGCTCCTTGCCGTTACGCTGAATCAGCAGTTTGACTTTAGTTCCAGGTGGGGTGAAGGAGACTTTATTGCGGAAGTCAGCAACCTTGCCGACTTTCTTACCGTCCATTTCGAGAACCAGGTCCCCTTGTTTTAGACCTGCTTTGGCTGCCGCTGAATCTTCCATGACCTGAGTCACCAGAATTCCTTCGATGTTGTCGAGATCAAAGGATTCAGCGAGATCAGGAGTTAAATCCTGAATATAGACGCCAAGCCGACCCCGGGTAACGCTGCCAGTCTCTACTAGTTGCTCACGAATTCGTTGCGCCATATTGATCGGAATAGCGAAGCCGATTCCCATGTAGCCGCCACTACGGCTGAAGATTGCGGTGTTCATGCCCACCACGTGGCCGTCGAGGTCGATCAGTGGTCCACCAGAGTTCCCGGGATTAATCGCGGCGTCGGTCTGAATGAAGTTTTCATATTCGTTCAAACCCATCCCGCTGCGGCCTTTAGCGCTGACGATTCCAGCGGTCAGGGTGTGTGAGAGACCGAAGGGGTTGCCGAAAGCCAGGACCCAATCGCCAACTTCCAGCTTGTCGGAATCACTGAGGCGCAGGAAGGGCAGGTCGGTCTCATCAATCTTGATGATTGCAACATCGCTGGGTGGATCCGTGCCAATGATGTCAGCTTTATATTCGCGGCCATCGAGCAGGGTGACAGTTACCTGGTCTGCCCCACTGACAACATGGTTATTGGTCATGATATAGCCGTCAGGCGAGAGGATGAATCCGCTCCCCTGGCCCATCGAACGTTTTTTTAGCGGTTGTTTTTGTTGTCCCGGGTGTTGGGGTGGCTGACCAAAGAAGCGGCGGAAGAATTCTTCACCGAAGGGGGAGTTGAGAGGATTCTGTCCAGTCAAAGGGTTCGCCTTTTTTTCAACTTTGATAAAGACCACCGCCGGTGAGACCTTCTTGGCAACTTCACGAAAAGCCAAGCCGGTTTGGCGCAGACTTTCAAGGCCGGCCTTTTGGGCGAGAACAGGCGCAGGCAGTAGCAGGCTGGTCGCGGTGAATGCAAGCAGCAAAAACATGAACGAGCTGATTTTTGATGTTTTCATTTGGTGGTTACTCCTTCTGGCTGTTTTTGTAGTTGTAGACTGCACGGACAAGGTCGATCATCTCATCGATGTCGAAGGGTTTGTCTATGGTGTGGGTTGCGCCGAAGCGGATTGCGGCCTGGTGAGTTTTAGCATCGCCAAAGGCCGTCATGCAGATAATCGGTGGGCGTTCCGGGCGATCAAAAAGAGCCTCAAGAACTTCAAGGCCGCTTAAAGCTGGCATACGCAGATCAGTGATCACAATATCGACCGCAGTCGAAGCGTCATCAATGCCGTTTTCGAGGATCTCGAGTAGTCGTTTGCCATTGTTGCAGCAGGCGACTGAAAAACCTGCACGATTCATGGCAAAGGAGAGGAGTTCGCGCAGAGCCTGATCATCTTCGGCGATCAGGACGCAGGGCGGTCGTTGGTTGTCGGGTGTTAGATGATTCACGCTAAAACTCCTTGCAAGAGGTATGGCTGCTGGCTTGTAGGACCAGTATCTATCGCAGGAAGTATGCCGAAGCTAATCTGTTTAGAATCAGTGGGTTACGGAATGTCGTTCCGGGGCATTTTGCCCCGATGGGGCATTTTGCCCCGGAATCAGGGGGTGAGTTTGCGATACAGGGTCTTACGGTCGATGCCCAGAATTTTGGCGGCCAGACTGCGGTTGCCATCAACCTGCTGTAGCACCTGTGAGATGTAGGATTTTTCCAATTCCGCCAGCGACATCTCTCTGGTGTTGTCCGCTGGAATCTGTTGGAGTTTCTGTTGCTGCATGCCCTCTGGAAGATC
Source organism: Deltaproteobacteria bacterium (assembly GCA_024280485.1). Taxonomy (GTDB): domain Bacteria; phylum Desulfobacterota; class Desulfuromonadia; order Desulfuromonadales; family Geopsychrobacteraceae; genus Geopsychrobacter. The sequence continues at coordinate 12,379 of JAJRQB010000162.1, read as the reverse complement.
TTCAATCGTGATCTGGTTATGACGACAGAGTGCCAGTGCCCGCTCAATGACGTTGCGTAACTCACGCACATTTCCCGGCCAGGACCACGCCAGCAGGCGTGCTGCTGCAGGGGCGGCCAGGCCTTCAACCTGTTTATTGAAACGCGGGGCCAGTTCGGCGATAAAGCGGTTGGCCAGTAGCAGAATATCGTTGCCTCGTTGCGACAATGGCGGCAGCTGTAGTTCGATGACGTTGAGGCGGTAGAAGAGATCGTCGCGGAAATCCCCGGCTGAAACAGCTTCTTGCAGGTTACGGTGACTGGCAGTCAGAATTCTGACGTCGCAGTCGATCTCCAGACTGCTGCCCAAGGGCCTCACCCGTCGTTCTTCAAGAACGCGTAGCAGCTTCGGTTGCAGGGCAAGTGGCAGTTCCGCAACTTCATCGAGGAACAGGGTTCCTCCATCGGCCTCAACAAAGAGTCCACGTCGCTTTATGTGTGCGTCGGTGAAGGTTCCTTTTTCGTGACCGAAGAGTTCACTTTCTAAAAGGGATTCTGGCAGCGCAGCGCAGTTGATCGCAATAAACCGGCCCTTGCGATTGCTCATACGGTGTAGTGCGCGTGCGACCAATTCTTTGCCGGTCCCACTTTCACCACTGATCAGTACTGAGGTGTCGACAGGGGCGAGCAGACTGATCTGTTCGCGTAGCTTTATGATGGAAGGACTGTTGCCGATTAGTTCCTGCTGGTTATCCGACTTTTTGATCTGTTCTTCAAGGAGGCGCACTTGGCGAGTGAGGCGGCGGTGTTGCAACGCCCGTTCCAAGGCTATCGAGAGCAGGTCGAGGTCGACAGGTTTGGTTATGAAGTCGTAGGCCCCGGCCCGTAAAGCGGTGATGGCAGTCTCTAAGCTCCCGAACGCAGTCATCACTAACACCGGCAGGTCAGGCAGCGTTTGTTTGAGTCGGGCACAAAAATCGGTACCACTCTCCCCCGGCATGTTGATGTCGGTCAGCACCAGATCATAATCGATTCTCCTCATATGATGGTCGGCGGCGACAGTGCTGGTGACAGCGTCAATCTTATGTCCGCGGCGGGTCAGGGTCTCATCAAGCAGCTCGAGAAAGGCCCGATCGTCCTCAATGATCAGGATTATGGCGCGATCATCAGGCATCATCTTCCCCTGAATCCAATGGCAGGCTCAGGCGAAAGCAACTCCCTTTCCCGGGGCTGCTGTCGATCTCGATCTTGCCGTCATGTTCGCTAACCATTCCCTGGGCGATAGATAGTCCGAGGCCTGTTCCCTGACCCACCTCCTTGGTGGTGAAGAAGGGATCAAAAATATGTGGCAGGTCGTCTGCAGAGATCCCTTTGCCATCATCAGTAATGCTGATTCGGAGTTGATTTTTATCCTCGGGGTGAAGGTCAAGGTCAAGGCGTAATTTACCACCACGACCCATCGCCTGAATTCCGTTCATCGCCAAATTGAGGAGGACCTGTTGCAACTGGCTGAGGTCAGCCTTAACTTGATATGACTCCGTCGGCAGATTCAGTTCGATCTCGATTCGTTGCTTATTCGTGATCGGATGCAGCATCTCGACGACGTTGGAAAGAAGGTCGGCAACTACCACCCGCTGCTTACTGATGTCGCCACGCCGTGCGTAATCAAGAAGCTGGCGCATGATGTGAGTCATCCGCTCGGCTTGTTCACCGATGATTCTTGCAGAATGTGTCGCTTCCTGCAGGCTGAGCTCTTCGCTGGCAATCAACTTGGCACGTCCGGATATGACATTGAGCGGGGTCCCGAGTTCATGGGCCATGCCAGCGGATAATTGGCCCAGGGTGGCGAGTCGTTCGGTGTGGCGCAGCTTTTCCAGGGTTTCGATCTGTTCGCGGGTTGCTTCATCGTCGGCCTCTTTGGCCGCTGCAAGCTGGCCGCGCATCTGTTCGATAGAGCTAGCCAGCTTGCCGAGTTCGTCACGGCCACCAATATCCAACGATGCTGAAAAATCTCCGCTGCCGATCCGTTCGGCCTGTTCACGCAGACGGCGTACCGGGCGGTTAATCCAGATACTGCCAAGTAATGTCATCAGTAACAAGGCTGAGGCGACAGCTGCAGCGACAACCATTGCCGAACGGCGTAAACTCTCCTTCACATAGCCGTGGAGTTCATCCATCGATTCGCGGACCTCAATCCCGCCGAGACGCCCTTTAAGATCTTTTGTTGGTATGTAGGTCAGTAGGAAGTCGTGCCCGTCGTCTGAAGAAACAAGAAGTGAGAGGTTCTTCCCGTTCGACAGGTCAGAAAGTTCCGATTGGAGAACCAGAGGTCGGAAAGGGGTGCCAATTTCAGCATCTATCCAGACCCAGCGTGCTTGCAAGTTGGGGCTAAGTAAGTTGCGACGCCGAAGAAAGCTGATTGCGACTTTTTCTCCACGGGTTTCCCAGAGATCAGTCACAATAAAGAGTAATGATTGCCCGAGGTTTCGTGCTTCGCGGCTGAGATTTTTTTTTAGCTGCTCCCGCTCGCGCTGAATCGACAGATAACTGTAGAGCGAGAAGATCAGGATAATCCCGAGGGTCACAGCGGCGGTGATGCGGAGAGTTAAGCGCATGAAAAATCCCGTTACGGCTTGAATATAATATCTGCAGTTATCCTGCAGTTGTAGATTTTTTTGTCAACCTCAATATGCAATTGCGTTGTTTGCTATAACTTTTATCACAGCGCTATGATGTGTTTCACGCGAATTGGAGGTTCTATGAATAAGCCCGTTCTGCATGTTTTTCGAAATACCCCTTTTGGCCGCGAAACCTTATTGCAGTCGACCTATCTGTGCCAACGTTTGCAATTACCTCTGTCGATTTACCTGCCGGAGTTCAAGCGCTTTCTTTTCTATTTTGATCCTGATGTTGTGCAGGTTGATCTTGATACCAGTTATCTGAGTGACCCGGACACTGCTCTGGAACATGTGCGTGAAATCCTTGCAATTCACCAGATCGAGTACAGTCTGGTGAAACCTAAGGGCAAAAGCGCCAGTGATCTGCCCGACCTCCCCATCCATTTTTCAATGATGACCTGTCCACGCTCGATGAGTGACGATACTCGAAAAATCGCACTGGGCCATATCGGTTCGAAAGTCAGGCGGATTGTTCAGGCTGCGCCTTTTCCGATCTATCTCCCGGCACCGGTATTCAAACCCTGGACTCGATTGGCAGTTCTCTACGGCGGTTCAGACAGTGCTGCGGGAGCACTACGTCTGGCACTTAAGATACAGCAGTTGAGTAATGCACCGCTTCAGCTTTTCAGTCAGGGGGATAGGGATGAGTTAGCATCCCGGTTACTGGCGCAGGGTTTTGCCCGGCAACAAATTGAGGGGTTCGACTGGCAATTTTTGGCCGAGGGGGATATTACGCAACAACTCTATAGCTTGCCACACGATGGTCTGGTGATGCTCGGCGCTTATGGCAAGGGAATGTTCCGTGAGACCCTTTTCGGCAGCACCATGGAGAAGGTCCAGAGTGGTCTGCCGAATAGTTTAATGGTGGTCGGACCGAAGTGTCGCTGGGCGACAGGAGCTTGAGCTCTGTCAGGTCTCTGACGCGGCTGAGGTTTCTGGCGGCGCTTCGAAACTGACCCGGCCCAACTTCCCGCCTCGCAGGTCCTGAAGCAGCAGATCGGACGCGCGGCGAATATTGACTTCGCCACCGGCAATCAGGCAGCCACGTTTACTGCCTATCTTTGCGAGCAGGTCGGCTGTTTCTCCGTTCACATCTTCAAGTTTGTAACGCTCTTTCAGGCGTTGCGGGTAGGTTTCAACCAACCAGCTCAGGGCGAAGAGAGCAACCTCTTCTTGATCATAGGCGTTCTCACTGATAGCGCCACTGGTCGCCAGTCGCCGTGCGGCCTGTTGATCTTCCAGGTGCGGCCAGAGCAGTCCCGGTGTATCAGAGAGCAATATCCCGTTGCGAAGATCGATCTGTTGGTGGCAGGTGGTAATCGCCGGTTTGTCACCGACACGCGCCATCTTCTTGCCCGCCAGGGTGTTGATCATGGTCGATTTGCCGACATTGGGGATGCCAACGATCATCACCCGTAATGGCCGTCCCGGTTTGCAGCGTTTAGGGACCATGCGGCGGCAAAGCTTCTGCAAACTGGCACCTGCGGAGTGGTTCTTAGCTGACAGCGGCAGGGCTTTAACCCCCTCTTCCAATTCAAAATAACTCTTCCAGGCCTTGGTCGTGGCGGGGTCAGCCAGGTCTTCCTTGTTCAGAACACGAATGAACGGACGGCGACTGCGTAACTCCTGAAGTACAGGGTTGGCACTGCTCTGTGGTAGACGTGCGTCGAGTATTTCGACGATCAGGTCGATGTTTTTGACCAGGTCTTCGATCAACTCGCGGGCCTTCTTCATATGGCCCGGATACCATCCGATTTGCATTATGTTTTTCTCCAGTGCGTAAAAACGCAACCCGCATAATCATGAGATATTTTGGTTGCTGTCAAGGCGTGCCGATAAAGGCCTAGCCAGCGTTAAGCCTAAGAGGCAGAACGCAGACAGCGAGCAAAAGAGCCAGAATTAAAGGCCAGGATTGGTTACGGGGGACACTAACACGAAAGCAGTCTGTAGACTATTTTTCGAGCGGTAGGCCTTTTCTTCGGTAGGCATGCATGTGGCCATCCAGCAGTTCGCAGTTTTTGAATCCGAGCAGGCCGAGCATCTTTTGGGCCAGAACCGCACGCGGTCCATGTTCACAAGTGATCACCAGCAGGGATTGCCGGTCCTTAGGCAAACTGCCGCGTTTGAAAAGCAGGCTCGGTACAGGCAGGTGCAGCGCCCCCGGGATATGACCGCTACGGAATTCGAATCCGCTACGGACATCGATAACGACCGGTGGGTTTGCCGATTTGAGCTGTTTTTTCAGGATGTCGAGTTTCATCTCTTCACTTTATCTCAGTAAATACTTGCCAACCCAGTTTTTGGAAAACTGGAAGGCGGTGCGTCCGCATCGCTTGGTCTTCTCTTGTGACCATTTGATCGCCGCCATCTCCAGGTCCTTGGTCATCGGGATCTCCTGACTCAGCTGCTGGGAAAAGCGCTCGATACAGAGCTTGACAGCTTCGAGGTAACGATCCTGAGAAAAGACATGAAAGGGAACCCAGAGGCCGAAGCGGTCAGAGAGGGAACTCTTCTCTTCCTGAATCTCACTCTGCTGTAACTCACCTTTAACGTACTTGCCGCCGAGATGATCCCCTTCGTATTCAGGGAGCAGATAGCGACGATTACTGGTGACGTAGATCAGCACGTTTTCTGGTGCCGAATAGACCGAACCGTCGAGCGCACTCTTGAGCATCTTGTAGGAGAGTTCACCCATTTCAAAGGTCAGATCGTCGCAGAGCATGATAAAGCGGTAAGGCAGGTCCTCAACTGCGGCGAAAATTTCCGAGATATAGATCATATCCTCTTTTTCGACCTGAATAACACGTAAACCGTCTTTGCCATACTCGTTGAGCAACGCCTTGACGATCGACGATTTGCCGGTGCCGCGCGAACCCCACAGCAGAGCGTTGTTGGCTGGCAGACCTTTGAGAAACTGTCGCGTGTTGTCGATCATGATTTTTTTCTGATCTTCGACACCGAGGAGTTGATCAAGGCGAGTGTCGTCGGTCACCTTGACCGGCTCAAGATAGCCAGAGAAAGAATGACGGCGCCAGTTGGCAGCGTGGCAGGTTGACCAATCGACCGGTTTGGCAATCTTGGGGAGCAGCATTTCAACTGAACCGAGCACGCGCTCGAGCTGGGCGACAACTTCAGGCTTGAGATTCATCATGGTTCTTTACTCTCTTTTTATAGATTGGACGACGAGGAGATGACAAAAGGGTCGTCTTGTATACGTCAGCAGCGGGGTGAGTGTCAATAAACCCGCATCCGTATGGGATCCCTCACACAAAATAGCTGAGGAATTGACACTCAAATGTCTAACAACTCATTCAGGAAAACGCATATTTTCGACAAGATTCTTCTTACAATTATGACCAGCCTTGTTGTGCTTCTAACGGAGATGTAATGTTTTCTGGCAGACATATTGTCAAAGCAACAGTCGTGTTGGCGATATTAACTCTCATGATCAAAGAAATTGAACAGCGGATTGCGTTGCAAAGGAGTTGACTATGAATCAACAAGCTTGGCCCGAACAGCCACATACCTTAGCGCCTGTCTGGTCACTATCAACCATCCAGCAGCAGATCAGGGGAATTGAGGATCTGATGACAAGTTCCTGTTGACTGTTACTCTAGCCCACGGCAGAAACAGAACTGGCGTCAGCAGCTCAATGGGTTACGTTGTCGTTTGGTATTCAAATGTGCCTATTCAGGTTCGTCAGCCTGAATAGGCACATTCTAAAATTTCAAGCCTGGTCAGTCACACACTGCCAGGCTTGAAAACTCTTCTGTATGATTCAGAATCAAGGCAGCTGGTAGCCAGTTCCGGCGAATTGAATATTCGCGGCATCATCACTGCGTGGTGGGGCAACGGCATGGACTCCCCCGCACTCTGCGCAGGTTCCGACAAAGGTCACCAGGGTGAAGGGGGCACCACAACCCTGGCATTTGGTTGCCAGACCGCCGCCGGGAATCGGTTGATTTCGCTTCGCGCCACCATGGGCCTGAGCGACAAAGTCAACCAGTTCACGCCCTTCGGAGAAGGGCCCGCCACTTCCGGCATGATGTCCGCCGCCGCATGCACAATTACTCATGGTTTATACTCCTTGTAGATGAATAGATTCGTCAGGAACTGCGTGAGTGTATATGAATCATTCATTCTACGCTTAGGGCACTTTGCGTCGCTATGACTTAGGTCAAAAAAGTAGCAGGAGGATTAGTTCATGGTACGTAATGAACGGATAAAAGCGGAGATTGCTAGCGAAGCGGCGCGCCTGCTGTTCGAAGAAGAGGTTCGTAGCTATCGTGACGCCCGGCGGCAGGCGGTGCGGCGTTTTGGTCCATCGGTCTCAAGTACGCGTGGCGCTCATCTTCCTGAATATGCTGAGATTCATATCGAGCTTCAGCAGCTGTTGCGTTTTTACGGAGGTGAGACCTTAGCGCGCCGCGTCATGGAATGGCGGGTGCTGGCTTTGAAGTATCTTGAGATATTCGAACCCTTTCAGCCGTTGCTTGTCGGCTCGGTGCAACGCGGTGAAGTGCGTGAGATCAGCGATATTAACCTGCAGTTGTTTTGTGACAAGTCGGAAGAGGTTGGATATTTTATGGAATCTGCGGGGATCGGTTTTGATGAAGAAGGGGATGCTGAAACGAGCCGTTTTTATCTTGAAGAGGAGGGGATTGAGATCGAGTGTTGTGTGTACTCACTGAACGAGCGGCGCCAGATTCCACATTGTCAGATTACTGGTAGGTCACTGGAGCGGGTTGGATATAAACAGTTGAAGGCATTGCTTGAGGTATAAGGATAAGATCGGCGGGTTGCGCCCCGCCCGGCGCCCAACCTTTTGTCCGCCCAAAAGGTTGGATCAAAATGCGCCCCGAACTCCTTGCCGCCTCTGGCGATTCCCTCCACTTCATGCCGCTTTTGAGCTTACTCGGAAACTCGGCTACGCCTCAGACATCCTCGTTCGAATTCCTCAAAAGCTCTATTCCGTTGCGGCTGCGTCACACGGGGAATTGAGGTGAGTCTGGTCTTCTTTCACTTTTCACTTCCAGCACCCCTTTTCCGGCAGTGAGGTTCTCGAACATTTGACGGAATTCTTGAGCTCGTTCTGCGGGTAGACGTAAGTGAAAGCAGACCTTCTCTGCATAATCTGTTGTGAGAACTTCAACTTCATAATCTGTGAGACTGCGCTCAAATGGTGTCACCAGTGCGTAGTCGAAAGTAACCATCAGCTCATACCAGTCGATCCGTTCAGTGCGCGGCATCTGTTCCAGGGCAGACTGCACCGCTGCCGTATAGGCCTTGACCATTCCCCCTTTGCCGAGTTTGATCCCGCCGAAGTAGCGCGTCACCACGACTGCAGTATCCCCCAGCCCGCTGTGTTGCAGGCAGGTCAGCATCGGGCGTCCGGCGACACCGTGGGGTTCACCGTCGTCACTCAGGCCGATCCGGTCGCTGCTGCCGGGTGGGCCGATCAGGTAAGCCCAGCAGTTGTGATTGGCGTCGGGGAACTCAGCTTTGAGTTCAGCTACAAACGCCTGGGCCTCTTCTGCGGAACAAACCTCTTGTACTGTGGTAATAAAGCGGCTGCGTTCGACTTCGGTTTCAGCACGAAATGTTTGCGCCGGAATCGGGTAGCGGGGTGCTGTTGATGCCATTGGTCTCTCCTGATTGATCTCCAGAATTGCAGGACTGCCTTCAGAAAACAACCTGTTTGGACAATTTCCTTTGGATCTGCTAGTAAGAAGGGCCAGAGCCTTACAGAGGAAGATCGAACGATGCACGAATTAAAATATATGGCGGGTTATCCAGATCAGGTCATCGACCAGATCGAGCGACTGATTGCTGAGGAGAGATTAGGCGCGGTTCTTCTCGGTCGCTATCCCTCTGCTCATGAGATCAAGACCGACAAGGCGCTCTACGACTTCAGTATCCAACTGAAAAATCAGTTTCTGCGTAAAGCCCCATCCCTCTCCAAGGTCGTCTACGACAACAAGATCAACTTGACCCACCAGGCTCTTGGGTTGCACAGTTTTGTCTCACGCGTACAGGGGGGCAAGCTTAAAGCGAAAAATGAGATCCGCATCGGGGCTGTTTTCAAGACGGCGCCCCGCGCTTTTTTGCGGATGATCGTCGTGCACGAATTGGCGCACCTCAAAGAGAAGGATCACAACAAGGCTTTTTACAACCTTTGCACCCATATGGAACCGGCCTATCCGCAACTTGAGCTCGACGTGCGGCTCTATCTGACCTATCTTGAACTGTTCGGGGCGCTCTACTAAAAAGCCTCGATTTCCCGCATGGTTGACAGCTATAGGCTAATCCGCTTATCTTCCGCATTCATTTCAATCAATCCGCTACCAACGGAACGGATTATATAAGGATTTTGAACCATGTCTTTCGATTCTCTTGGCCTCTGTGCCGAACTATTGAGCGCGGTCACCACTCAGGGGTATGCGACTCCGACTCCTATCCAGACCCAAGCGATCCCGGCGATTTTCGAGGGCTGTGACCTGTTGGCTGGCGCCCAGACCGGCACTGGCAAGACGGCGGCTTTTGCCCTGCCGATCGTGCAGCGCTTGAGTGAAAATATCCCTGAAGGAAAACGCCGTCGCCCGCGGGTGCTGGTGTTGGTGCCGACTCGTGAGCTGGCCGCTCAGGTCAGTGACGAAATGCAAAGTTACGGACGACGTCTGTCGTTACGTTCGACCATGATCTATGGTGGGGTGAATATTCAGGCGCAGATCGAACGCCTGCATCGTGGCGTTGATATTGTGGTGGCAACCCCGGGACGGTTGCTCGATCATGCCGATCGCGCCACGATCAACCTCTCTAAGATTGAATTTCTGGTCCTCGATGAAGCTGATCGTATGCTCGATCTCGGTTTCATCGATGATATCCTCAAGGTCGCCGAGTACCTGCCAGCGAAACGTCAGACCCTGCTCTTTTCAGCGACCTATGCGCCAAATATTAAAAAACTTGCTGATGAATTACTTGATAATCCACGCCATATAGAAGTGGCGCGCCGTAACCTTGCCGCCGATGCCGTGACCCAGGTGATCTATCCTGCTGAGCGTAAGCTCAAACGGGAAATGCTCTCGTACCTGATTATCGATGGAAAATGGCAACAGGTCTTGGTCTTTTGCCGGACCCGTTACGGTGCAGACAAGGTGACCGCCGAACTGCTCTATGATGGGATCAAGGCAGCGGCGATCCACAGCAACAAGAGCCAATCAATTCGAACTCGAACTCTCGGGGAGTTTAAACGGGGTGAGTTGCGTGTGCTGGTGGCGACCGATGTAGCTGCGCGTGGTCTCGATATTGAGCAGTTGCCGCATGTAGTGAATTATGAACTGCCGCAGATTGCCGAAGATTATGTCCACCGGATCGGACGTACCGGTCGGGCCGGAGAGTCCGGGATTGCGATCTCATTGGTTGCTCAGGATGAACAGCCGCGCCTGGCTGCGATCGAAAAGCTGCTGACATACGCCATTCCTCGTAAGAACCTGGCAGAGTTTCCGCAGGTCGTGTTCAAGAAAGTGGTGTCGGCAAGGCCGCTTAGAACCGCCAATGAACCAGCCAAGCCTAAAAAGGTCGTGGCCAGACCTGCGAAGGCGCATACCGAAGAGAAGAAGAGCTCCGGCAAGCCCAAGAAGGTGCAGAAGTCGACCAAGACCAGAACGGCAGCACGTAAAAAAGTCACGTCGACAAAGGTCAAAGTCAATAACGGACGTCCCGCGCCCAAGGGTCGGCGAGGCGGGCGGTCTTAGCTCTCGGTTCCATTAGAAAGTTAAGTTGGTTTTGAACAGCGGCTGGCGATTCGCCAGGACTTTTCTAATTATGTAGAAGCTCTCTTGGTGCTTGATGAGCTACTAATCCTCAGGTAATACAGGATTGTATTAATTGAATGATAAACAAGAACGGCCCTACCGGATTTTCAGGTGGGGCCGTTCTTTGTGTTTCTGATCGCGATTTATTGTTCCATCACGCTAGTAAAAACTATGGACTTTAGTCCAAGACTTTCAGTTGCTACTCAATTCCCTCTCCCTGAGGGAGAGGGCTAGGGAGAGGGCTAGGGTGAGGGGGGCCGTTGGTAGATGTTACGAGAGCCCCCTCATCCGGCCTGTGGCCACCTTCTCCCTCACAGGGAGAAGGGACAAAATTATTGTGTGCTATTTGAGGGACTTTCAGTCCCTACAGGAACCTATGCACTTTCAGTGCATAGTTGTTCAGTAGACACTGGTGCCCTAAGACAGTTTAGGCTCTCCCTGCTGATCCGTCAGGAAAGTTGATGTCCTGCTGATGGAGTTCAACACAATACGGACTACAAACACAGGTGATACATTCATATAGCTATTCAACTTAAATAAAATATTCTCCAATTATTGCGTATTTTAAGGTATATATAAATAAAGTATCTATTCATTTACTATTCAATATTTGAGACATTATGCGCGAAGATCTAAAAATCAGGCTGCTGGACAAGCTCGGAACGGGACCCAAAACCGCTAAAGAACTGGCTTTTATGCTTGGCACCAGCCAGCCAACAATCTCTCGGGCACTCAATGAACTTGGTGATCAGGTTGTGATCTTAGGCAAGGGGCGTGCAACCAGGTACGCCCGACCTCGACTCGTCCGCGGGATGACCAGCCTGTTTCCGATCTACCGAATAGATGAGGCGGGGGATATCCATGTGCTCGGCAGATTGCAGACTCTTGCCGGTGGTCAATATTGGTGGCAACCCAAAGATAACAGCAGTGAAAGTCGACTATTTGATTATCTGCCGTGGTTTGTTCAGGACATGCGACCCGAAGGCTTCGTTGGGCGGTTCTTTGCTCAAAAGCAAGGGGAAGTGCTTGGATTGCCTGGGCAGTTGAAGAACTGGACAGACGACGATGTTCTGATCGCTCTTTCGCGGCGCGGAGAAGACCATATCGGTAACCTGATTATTGGTGATGAATCAATTGAGCGCTATCTGAAGTCTACGCAAAGGCTGCGGCGAGTGGTTCCAAAAAATATTCGCCCTCGAATTTACGCGACGTTGATAAAGGAAGCCATTGAAGGGGAACCCGCCGGATCATCCGCGGGAGGAGAACAGCCCAAGTTTGCCGTGATGATCGAGAACGGTGATGAACTGCGACATGCTTTGGTGAAATTCTCGCCTCCGATTGACAGCTTAGAAGGTCAGCGTTGGGGCGACTTGCTCATCTGTGAGCACAAGGCACTTGAAATAGTCCAGGAATCCGGAATTGCGGCAGCCAATAGTCGCATTCTTGAGGCAGATAACCGCGTGGTGCTTGAAGTCGACCGTTTCGACAGAATTGGAAGCTTGGGGAGGTCATCGATCTTTTCTCTTCGATCGATCGACAGTGAATATACCGGTATCGGAGATGATTGGGCAAAGTGCGCAGTGGGCTTACTGCAGGAAGGTGTGATCTCTGCGAGAGATGCAAAGAACATGCGTTGGTTGAAGGTGTTCGGAAACCTTATTGGTAATACCGATATGCACTTAGGCAATCTGTCTCTTATCCGTATTAGCTCAAAGTTTTATTCCCTCGCTCCAGTGTATGACATGCTTCCAATGCTCTATCGCCCATCTGCGTATTCCGGACCAAACTGTACCACCCATTCCGATCCAAAGTAGGCCACCCGTTCCGGAGCAAAGTGTGCCACTGATTCCGGTCCAAGCTGTGCCATTTTTTTACTCGCACCGGAATCGTTAGCGACGCTGGATAACCT
>JAJRQB010000161.1 GCA_024280485.1 Deltaproteobacteria bacterium | reverse complement strand
GTAAGTAACAATCATTGGATCAACCTTTGTCCAGACTTAAAACTGCCGTAAAAAGCGCAGATCATTTTCAAAGAATAGGCGTAAATCACTGACACCGTACTTAAGCATAGCTATCCGTTCGATACCCATGCCAAACGCAAAACCACTAAACTGCTCTGCATCGTAATCGACAGACTTAAACACCTCAGGATCAATCATTCCACAGCCCAGGATTTCTAACCAACCGGTCCCTTTGCAGACACGACACCCCTTACCACTACACATGACACATGCGATATCAACTTCGGCACTTGGCTCGGTAAACGGGAAGAAAGACGGACGAAAACGCACACCCAGCTTGTCGCCAAAACAACTTGTAAGAAAGTGAGTCAGGATCCCCTTCAGATCACCAAAAGTAACATTCTGATCAACCAGAAACCCTTCGATCTGATGAAACATTGGACTGTGAGTTATGTCCGAATCACGTCTATAAACGGTTCCAGGAGCAATCACTCGCAGCGGTGGTTTTTGTTTAAGCATTGAACGAATCTGAACTGGCGAAGTGTGAGTGCGTAATACCAGGTCATCGCTAACATAAAAGGTATCCTGCATATCGCGCGCAGGGTGATCCTTGGGAATATTCAGTGCTTCAAAATTATAAAAGTCTTGCTCTATCTCTGGACCTTCTTCTACGCAAAACCCGAGTTTTCCGAAAATCTGTGCGATTTCCTCGGTGACCAAAGTTACCGGATGTTTCGAACCACTGAACGATTGACGTCCGGGAAGGGTAATATCAATCTTCTCTGAAGAGATCCGCTCATTAACAGCAGCCTGCTGTAGCAAAGCATTGCGACCGGAGAAGGCACTCTCAAGCGACTCCTTAAGGCTGTTGACCAAAACACCGATAGCAGGACGTTCCTCAGGAGTCAGGTCGCGCATCCCCTTCATGATATCGGTTACAGCACCCTTCTTGCCAAGAAATGAGACGCGTATTTCATGCAAGGCTGAGGTAGATTCTGCACTACCAATCGCTGCGAGTGCATCATTCTCTAATTTTTGCAATCGATCCTTCATAGGTATAATCCACGGACTGAGGTCATTTTTTGAGACTGTGATACAGATAACTGTATTCCAGACAGAGAGGAATTCCGGGGCATAAAATGAAAAAAGGGAGACAAGGCTGAAGCCCGGCCTCCCTGATTCGGCAACGGATGATCTACTGCAGTTTTGCTTTCGCGGTTTCAGCGACGCAAGCAAAACCAGCAGGATCTGTGACTGCCAGTTCGGCCATGATCTTACGATCGAGACCGACTTCGGCCAACTTCAGGCCATGGATCAGACGACTGTAGGAGAGTCCATTTTCACGCGCAGCGGCGTTGATACGGGTAATCCACAATGCACGGAAATCCCGTTTTTTGACACGACGGTCACGGAAAGCATAATTCAATGCCCGGTCTACTGCCTCGGTAGCTGAACGGAAAAGTTTACTCCGCGCGCCCCTGTAGCCTTTTGCAAGCTTCAGGACTTTATTCCGACGACGACGGGCCTTAAAACCTCTTTTTACTCTTGGCATCTCTCTTTCTCCTTCTAAGTATTAATGTGTGTGGTTCATCTGCGGAAGTATCCGCGACCGGATCTGCAGGGGGAGATGGTCCCCACAGTTCACAGCAATTTTCTTCCCTACAAATAAGGGATCAACCGTGCGATGTTGCGTTCATCAGCCTTGTGAATCAGGGTTCCCTGACGCAGCTCACGCTTACGCTTGGTCGATTTTTTGGTCAGAATGTGGCTGGTATACGCCTTATTACGACGGATACGCCCAGTTCCGGTTTTGCGGAAGCGCTTGGCGGCACCTCGGTTTGTCTTGATCTTAGGCATTTTCTTACTCCTGTACAGTCGTCGTACCGCCCTACATAGTGCGGTACTATTTTTTAATTGGACCGACAACCATCGTCATGAAGCGGCCCATCTTGCTCGGTCTAGATTCAACTTGGCCCAAATCTTTCAGAGCCTCAACAGCTTTTTCAAGCTGCTTAAGCCCTTGATCGGGGTGCGCATTCTCGCGGCCACGGAACATGATCGTCAACTTAACCTTGTTCCCTTCTTCAAGAAAGCGTCGGGCATGCTTGACCTTGAACTGGAAATCATGATCGTCGGTTTTAGGCCGCATCTTGATTTCTTTAAGCTCAACACGCACCTGCTTCGCTTTCGCCTCAGAAGCACGCTTGGCCATCTGATACTTGTATTTGCCATAATCCATAATACGGCAAACCGGCGGATCAGCATGAGGTGAAACCTCAACCAGATCAAGTCCGATTTCGCTCGCCCTATACAGGGCGTCCCGAGTACTCAAGATACCGAGCTGATTGCCTTCGTCATCGATAACCCGAACCTGTACAGCACGGATTGCATCGTTGATATTTGTCTCCTGCTTAGCTATGGGCCTGACTCCTTCTCTCCATCACCTTCGCAACGATACGCTAGCAATCCGCGTACCTCCATTGGCACAAGAAGAGACCCTAAAGATGCTGGGCCTCCACTTATAAATTCTATATCAGTGAAAACGTCCGACTTCTTCTGCAGCAAATCGGATGAACTCCTCAACCGTCATCGGGTCGAGTGATGTTCCATCACGGAAACGTGGAGCAACCTTCCCCTCTTCCATCTCGCGGTCACCGACCACCAGCATATAGGGAATTTTATTCATCTGAGCTTCGCGGATCTTAAAACCGAGTTTTTCGTTGCGCAAATCGGTCTGAACACGAATCCCTGCTTCACGTAACTGAGCCTCAACCTTCTGCACGTACTCAGCCTGTTTGTCGGTCACGTTAACTACGACAGCCTGTACTGGTGAAATCCAGAGCGGGAAGCTGCCAGCATAGTGCTCAATCAGAATACCGATAAAGCGCTCGATCGAACCAACAATCACCCGGTGCAACATGACCGGACGATGCTTCTCTCCATCTGCCCCGACATAGGTCAAATCAAATCTCTCAGGCAGGGTAAAATCGCACTGAATAGTAGCACACTGCCATTCCCTGTCAAGCGCGTCCTTCAGTTTGACATCAATCTTCGGACCATAGAACGCGCCATCACCCTCATTGATCTCATAGGGTTGACCGCTATCGTCCAAAGCAGATCTCAACGCGCTGGTTGCACGCTCCCAATCGGCATCGCTGCCGATTGCTTTCTCAGGACGGGTCGAAAGCTCCATACGATACCTGAAACCGAAGATTTCGGCAACATCCTGCACAAATTTCATGACGCCTTTGACTTCAGCATCAATCTGATCGGGGCGACAGATAATATGAGCATCATCCTGGGTAAAGCCGCGGACGCGCATCAGACCATGCAGCACACCCGATTTCTCATGACGGTGAACCACCCCAAGCTCAAAATAGCGCTGCGGCAGGTCACGATAGGAGCGCAGTTTGGACTTATAGACCAACATATGGGCCAGGCAGTTCATCGGTTTGATACCGTAGCTCTGTTCATCGACCTCGGTGAAATACATGTTTTCACGGTAATTTTCGTAATGACCCGAGGTTTTCCACAGCTCCGTCTTAAGGATTTGTGGACCCACAACGAGGTCGTATCCCCGCTTCAGGTGCTCTTTACGCTCAAAATCTTCGATCAGGGATCGGAGCAATGCCCCCTTAGGATGCCAGATCACCAGACCGGCACCAGCCTCTTCGCTAAACGAGAAGAGGTCAAGCTCACGGCCAAGCTTGCGATGATCACGCTTCTTGGCCTCTTCGAGACGGGCAAGGTGGGCCTTGAGTTGTTTTTTGTCTGAAAATGCCGTTGCATAAATACGCTGCAGCATGGCGTTTTTTTCGCTGCCGCGCCAATAAGCCCCAGCGACGCTGATCAATTTATAGACTTTGAGCATCCCGGTACGCGGGACATGCGGTCCACGGCAGAGGTCTACAAAATCTCCTTGTCGATACAGGCTGACATTCGTCTCACCCAGGTCTTCGATCAATTCGACCTTATAATTCTCGCCAAGCGACTTGAATAATTTTATGGCATTTGCACTCGACATCTCTTCACGGGTAATTTGCAGATCCGCCTTAGAGAGCTCAGCCATCTTTTTTTCAATGGCCTCAAAGTCCTCAGGTGCAAAGGTCTTTTTATCGCTGAAGAAATCGTAATAGAAGCCCGTATCGATTGAAGGGCCGATTGTAACCTGGACATCATCACCATATAAGCTTTTAACGGCCTGTGCCATCAGGTGAGCAGAAGAGTGACGTAAAATTTCCAACGCCTCTGGCGCATTTTGAGTTATGAGCGCAAGCTTGCCTGAAGACCTGAGTGCAGTCGCCATGTCGACCAACTGGCCATCAAAACGTGCTGCGATCGATTGCCGTGCAAGCCCTTCCCCGATACCGAGGGCGACATCATACGGAGTTGAGCCAGCTTCGACCTCTCTGACCGATCCGTCGGGCAGTTCAATCTTAACTATCGCCATAATATAAACTCCCTAAACAAAAAGAGGCATCTCAATGATGCCTCACGGGGTTACCAGAATTTTTCAAGTTTTCCCAGTCGATTGGTAGGCGCGGACAGGATTGAACTGTCGACCCCTACAGTGTCAGTGTAGTGCTCTCCCACTGAGCTACGCGCCTGCAATCAACGGGCGTTTTGTACCAAACTGAGGCTAGAACTGTCAAG
>JAJRQB010000160.1 GCA_024280485.1 Deltaproteobacteria bacterium | reverse complement strand
TCAAGGTTCGCCAAGATGTGAGACAAACGCCGGAATGAAAACAGTGGGAGAGGTGCGCGAAATATCAGCCTGTATTTCTAACCTGTTGATTTACAATAGGTAAATATTTTTCTTGACGGGGACAATATAGAATGTCCCCTTTTGTATCCTTCATATTGGATGGATCCTGTGGTTCACTGTTCATGGTTGAAGCCTGCTGCATACTCTTTGAAGGCCTGTTGAATGATCTCCTCTACAGTCTTGATCTCCTTATCGGTCAGTGCGACGAATTCCTTCTTGCGGCGGTTGTTTGACAATGACCCCTCATTTTGACGTACGAAATGAATCAGGTTTCCGGCTAGCCGATCCGGCATTTCCACGAAATCCATAATCTCTTTCATGGCGGCGTCATGAGCGAGTAAATAGGAAATTTCCTTTGGCAGATCATATTCAATGGTCTTTTTGACGCAGGTATAAAGGAATTCGGCGGCATCTGTCGCGTCAAAGTAGCGGTAGAGGTCAAGCGTATCATTCAAGATCGCGACGTTTTTATCTGCAGTTGCTGTCCATTCGATGAAATCCATCAGCGGGCCGGTATGGTTTTGCAAGGTGCTCCGGTATTCATCAATGCGGTCCAGCATGACACTCGAGACCGGAAAAACCATGCCTGGTGGGGCAAAGTGGCGTTCAGTCAAAACGTGATGGATGAGACACCTGTGTAACCTCCCGTTACCGTCTTCCAGGGGATGGATAAAGACAAAGCCGAAAGCTAAAATTGCAGCTTGAATGACCGGATCGATGTCTGACCCCCGCATGCGGTTATTGCAGTTGTTCAGACTCAGCATGAGGTCGGGTATATCCTGCGGGCGCGCACCGATAAATTCCGGTAGCGGATCATTGTTATGATCACGTTCCCCAAGAAAGACCCCATCGTTGCGGTAACCGATCCGGGTAAACCGATCATCACCTGTCATTATACGATGCAGCCGATATATTTCAGTTTGGTTGAGCGGCCGTTTCCCAGCTTCCAGAACGGCCCGTCCCCAACGTTCCAGGCGATTTTGCGGTGCCCGTTCTCCCTCAATCTCAAAACTGGCCCTACTGTCGGCAAGCAACATAACACTTGCCGCACGGGCCAATAACCGTGCTCCGGTTCGCCCGACCGTGCTGGCGGCCTTACCTGCCAGATCGAGCTCGATCAATATTTGCAATTTTTCGGTTCTGCGGACGATCGGACAAAACCCGCCCTGACCCAAAAGATTGTCACGTACGCGGTGCCGACTCGACAGACGGATTGGACCGGTGATGTAGTTTCGTGGATCAAGGGCATCGACAGCGGCAACATTGGGTGCATCAGCGATATCCAGCTGTCGGCCAGTCAAGGTTTCATAAAAAAACCAGATGCGGCGGGTGAGGGCTCCTGTGGGGGTTGCTTTAATAAAACGGCACAATTCAGCTGGCGGTAGGCAGTCCAGAACCCTTTTCAGGATCAGCAGGTCAATCTCCTCATGGCGCATGGCAAAAGCTAAATGGTCAATGGCTGTTGCTGCCGGTGCGTAGCGTTTATCAAAAATACGCCAGTGACCCTCCAGTCTCTGACTGTTCTTGACATGTCGGCTCGAAACACAACAGGGGTTTCGAACCGGTGCAGCGACCTTCAGCTCATGTACCAGTGCCGACCAGCCGAGCAGTTGCGTGTTCTCGGGGATTGGGTCGTCCTGAAAGTAATCAAGGGCATCAAATTGCAGTTCCATGGTCGAAAACCGTTCGCTAAAGTCGAAGATAGCTAAGCAAATGTCATTTCAGTCGAAATTGACTATATCTAAAGACAGGGTCGAAAGCCACACCAATATGTCGAAAAATAGCTGAAATATCCAAGACAAGTCGAAAAGCACAGAGGGAAAATAAATCTGTCCCGAATGTCGTTGAAAGCATGGTGGATAGGCGTTGAAAAGAATGGTAAGGTATTACTTATCAATACTTTTGTGGTAGAGGATACGAATATGACGACACCAGCAACATCCGTCAAACTTGGCGACGACTTGAAAAGCCGGGTTCAACAATTAGCTCAGCGGCAGCAGCGTTCTTCTCATCGAATCATGTGTGAAGCGATCCGTGTTTATGTCGAAAAAGAAGAAGCCAAAGAACAGTTTGCTCAGGAAGCCCTGGCATCCTGGAGTTCCTACAAGCAAAATGGAAAGCATTTAACCGGGCAGGAAGTACGGGAGTGGCTGCAAACCTGGGGCACTGACAACGAACCCGGAATTCCAGAATGCCACGAGTAATCATTACCGAAAATGCCGCATTGGGCTTGGAACGATGTCGGCTTTTTTTAGCTGAAAAAGATCGCTCGGCAACAATCAAAGCCGCACAGATAATCGAAAAACAGTTTGCCCGGCTGGAAACCGAGCCGGAATCAGGTCGTCCAGTAGAAAATCATATGGAACTGCGTGAACTGATCATCTCTTTTGGCAATACTGGCGATATTGCTCTCTATCATCATTCGATCGATACTGATTCTGTTCTTATCCTTGCATTTCGACATCAGAAAGAGGTTGGCCACCATTAGCTGTTTTTAACGTTGTTTAGATAAATTAATTGACTGTCGTCTGATAAGGCAATAAAGCAGGAGCATCCTGGTTCCAGCCCCTTTTACTCAAACCGTTGAACGAATTGCGTGGGATTGCGGCGGCTGTTGGTTGACAGGTTTGTTGTGAAACGAGTATACATGAGCAACTAATTGAAATGACACACTTTCGGAGGGGTTCGATGTGGTGTTCTTGGGTCAATAAATAGATGATTTTGAAAGCCGTTTTTCAGCTTGATGCTGAGAGGCGGCTTTTGTTGTTTTGAACACCTCGAGCCAAGGACAGGTTCCTCAAGATGTTGCTGAATGTTGGAGACTGGCGACTAATATAGTTTGCGCGGGGCTAAATTGTTTGGAGGGTGAGATGACGATTAATGCTGTTTTGGATGTATGCTCAGACATAGCGGAATTGGAAGTAGGTGGCCAGAAATCTGTATTTTCAGCAGTGCATCCTACTTATGGTGATGTTGTACTGAAAAGGGGGAGATATCCGCACCATGGGGCCTTGGAGCGGATTAGTCGAGAAGTCGGTCTACTGGCTGATATTGATTCCAATTATTATCCGAAGCATTTTGGATTTGTAGTAGAAGCGAAATCTGGGGAGTTTCTGATAGTTGAAGAGAGGATAGAAGGGCAACCGCTTAATCTTTGCATGGAAGCGTTTTCAGATGAAGTTCACATTATTCGATTGCTTAAATCTTTAATAGATGGACTCGATTTATTGTGGCAACAGCGCGTTGTTCACCGAGATATAAAACCACAAAATATTATTATCCGTACAGATGGTAGCCCCGTCATTATTGATCTTGGTATCGCTCGACTTCTTGATTTATCTAGTTTGACCATGGCAGGTGCCGCACTTGGACCTTGTACTCCGGCGTATGCGTCGCCAGAACAGTTGCAGAATAATAAGATGATTATCGGCCCAAGGTCAGATTTTTTCGCACTAGGTTTGCTCTCGCTACAGTTATGTCTTGGTTTTCATCCGTTTGACCCTGAAAGGGTTGGGGCGGGGGACTCTATTCAAAATAATATTTTACAAGGGCAATATGTAAACGCAGATAAAGTTAGAGGTTATTCTCGTGAGTTTAATAATCTCATAGAGCGGCTACTTCAAATTGAACCGCATCAGAGATATCGCAATAAATTTGTGCTCTCATCGTATATTGATAGCAATTGGAGGGGAATAAAATGAAGGTTTTTCATCAAGCAGGGCACAACCTTGTGTGGAATCTACATAGTTTAGAAAAGGATGGGGCAGGTGATGGCATCATTTTTTCACCTGTAAATGATGGTCCGGCTCGTATTGGTTCCTTGTCTACCGAAATTAGGGCCAAGTCACTTATTGACCCACAATTTTATGTGCCTGCATCAGGTCGTGGGAAACTGCAAGAATACCCATTTTTTCCTTCATCAGTTTTGGATGAATTTACAACTGTCGACTTTGAAACCGTTTGCTGGGATGTGGCAAGCCAATGTGTGAATTGGCAAGTTGAATCAGGATTTTCTGAAATTATAATACCTGTTAGATATTACAGTGATTTGCCATCTGATTATTTTGAGCAAATGTTGTCATGCTACATAGAGCCTTTTATCGCTTCAGCTGAAAGATTTGGTTATGACGGTAAGATACTGCTTACAATTATTGTAAAAAGTAGTCAAATGGCAGATAGCGAACAAAAAAATCTGCTTTTGAATTGGGTGACTGGTATACCTGGAATTGATGGTGTTTATTTAATATTCGAACACAGTTCTCCAAATAAACAAATTAAGGACCCTGTGTATTTGTCGAACTGCCTAAGTTTTATTAGTGTTCTAAAGGAAAATGACTTAATTGTAAATATTGGCTATACGAACACTGAGGGTTTGTTGTTTTCTTTAGCTGGCCCAGATTCAATTAGTATGGGCGTATATGAGAATTTAAGGAGATTTGATCCAAGACGGTTTGAGATACAAGAAGAACAACATCTTCGGCAACCAAGCCCTAGGCTGTATTCAAGTGTACTTTGCCAGTGGATTGAATTTACTTATGTCCAGGCTATTCAACAATTATATGGAAGGTGGGAGGATCTTTTTGAGCAAACTCATTATATGCCTATGGATTTTCGTCCGGGGGCAAATTGGAATTTGAAGCAGCCTGAACTTTACAAGCATTTTTTTATGGTCTTTTCGCGACAGGTTGCTTCCTTGCATGCTAATCTTGACGAAAGGTCTTCACAATTGAAGTCAACAATTGCTGCGGCACGAAGTGCTTTTTCAGATATAGACAGTGCAGGTATTCCATTGGATGGAAATAGTGATGGTTCACATCTAAATGCGTGGCAGACTGCTATAAGTTTATATGAGCGAATGTGAGGTTTTTTGATGTTTTCTTCAGAAAAAGAGTTGCATGAATTAATACAGGGCTTTCTCTCTGAAAATCTCTCAGATAGGGGTAACATCTTTGTTGAATCTGAAATGAAGGGCCTTTTTGGTGTGCCAGATTTGGTTTTGGCTGAAAATGTTGATGGTAAGGTTCACCACGTCATTGCAATCGAATTGAAGCTTTCATCATGGAAAAGAGCCTTAATGCAAGCCTTTAGGTACAGAAGTTTTGCGTGGGAGTCTTATGTTGTTCTTGATGAAAAAAGATCCTCTCCTGCATTGTCAAATGTTGCTACCTTCAAAAAACACAATATTGGTCTTGCCACTTATAGCCAGGATGGTTTTTTCAAAATAATTTTCAAGCCTAAAATTAAAGAACCATACAGCACAAAATTATTTCAAAAAATTTGTTCAACTTTTTCACATGAAAACGATGACAGTACTTGTTCGATGACAACGCCTAGTCGAAAAATTGGCTTGGGTCGGGCATTTCAAGAACTGGCGTGCTGATAAGGCGTGTGGGCTCAATTCACAGCATTGGGCAGAGATAAAGAGGATAGGTCGTTTAGACCTATCCTCTTTTATTAGTCAAATCGTTAAGTTCACACAATTAATCTTTCGAGGAATATATTGAACGGCGGGGCCTTAAAGGGGACAGGCACCTGCGGAGCCAGTCCCCGATCAATAACTAAAATACCGTCGTTACCTGTGCAAATTATCCAATATTTAAAAGGAGTATATCTTGTCCATTTCACTTTATCTCATTTGGTTTTTGATCGGTGTTGGATTTCTGATTGGAGAAATGGTGGTCCCTGGTTTCATCCTGATCTTCTTTACCGCTGGCAGTTGGATTGTTGCTGGTACGGTCTTTTTTCTTGAGGATTTAGCACTGACCACCCAGATCATCATCTTCATGGTCTCCTCTTTAACTTTGCTTTTTGCTCTGCGGCGCTACGGGTTGACCACCTTTAAGGGTGGGAGTAAAACCGGGGTCGATGATGAATTCACCAAGGTTGGACAAAAAGCTGTGGTAACCGAAGCGATTGATCAAGACGGCTACGGTGAAATACAGCTGGACGGAACCTTTTGGCGAGCCACAGCTGACGTGCAGATCGATAAAGGGCAAAGAGTTGTCGTTGAGGGGCAAGAGGCCAATAACAGTTTGGTTCTGAAAGTTAAACCGATGAGTAGCAATACCGAAAAATAAGCACAGTTTTTTTCACCCTTAAAAGGAGTAATAATGTTGACACCAGGTTTAGTTATCTTTGTTGTATTAGCGGTTTTTGTCGTTGTCATCCTCGTCAAAACGGCCGTCGTTGTCCCACAACGGATGGAGTTCATTGTCGAGAGACTCGGCAAGTACAGCAAAACGCTCGGAGCAGGCTTTCATATTCTGATCCCCTTCCTTGATCGTGTTGCCTACAAACGCTCTTTAAAAGAGGTCGTCATTGATGTCCAGAGTCAAACCTGTATTACTGCGGACAACATCAGCATCGCGGTCGACGGGGTGCTGTATATGCAGGTCATCGACAGTAAAAAATCAGCCTATGGCATCGACAATTATGAATTCGCCGCCGCTCAGTTGGCGCAAACTTCATTACGCTCGGTGATCGGTAAGATCGAACTGGATAAAACCTTTGAAGAACGGGACGCGTTGAACCAGCAGATTGTTGCCGCCATTGACGCAGCCGCGACCAACTGGGGGGTTAAAGTCCTGCGTTATGAAATCAAAGACCTGACCCCGCCGCAAAGCGTTATGCAGGCGATGGAATCCCAGATGAAGGCTGTACGGGAAAAACGTGCCGCTATTGCTACATCTGAAGGTGATCGCGATTCACGGGTCAACCGGGCCAAGGGTCTTAAAGAGGAGGCTATTGCCATCTCTGAGGGTGAAATGACCAAACAGGTCAACGAGGCAAAAGGTAAGGCTCAAGAGATCGAACTGCTTGCCACCGCAACCGCCGAAGGGGTTAAGAAGGTCGCTGAGGCCCTGAGTGTCGAGGGTGGGGAAATGGCTGCAAACCTGCGGGTTGCAGAGCAGTATGTTAAGGAGTTCGGCAAACTGGCCAAAGAGAGCAACACCATGCTGATCCCTTCCAATATGGGGGATATGGCAGGCATGATCGCTACCGCAATGTCGATTGTGGGGAAAACCAAAACAATTACGGCTGGCAAATAAGCAAAAAGAGGTGGTTTTAGAATTACAGAAATACCCAAAAAGGCAGACCATTGAGGTCTGCCTTTTTGGGTACTCTATTCCTTTTAGTTGTGTGCTTAGCTGTATGCCTGAATCTTTTCTTCAAGCGTCTCTCTGATAAATTGATTGACGCTTTCACCCTGCGCTTCTGCTGCTGTTGCCACTGCGGCATGAACATCTGCTGGAACTCGCAAAGAGATTTTACCCGAATAGGGTTTTTCTGGTTTCTGGCCCAGTTCGGCACAGGCGGCCAAATAATTATCAACGGACTCAATAAAGGCGGCTTCAATCTCATCACCATTATTGCCGTGAAAATTTATACCGTCGCGGATTCCAACGACACGCCCGATTAAAATTTTATCGTCCTGGTCGAATGCTACATGTGCTGAATAGCCTTTGTGTTTCATCATGGCTAATACCTCCTGTGTTTCTGTAGTTACAAGGCTTCTTGTTACGTGAACATCTTCTAGTCAGGGTTTAATGCCGAGCCTGATCAAAAAACTTCTTGCTGCTTTTACGCGATATCTCAATGCCGCCTTATCCGGGTGGGGGCGGTGGAAATACTCTCTAGCACCATCTTTTTCGAACATAACACTAGATCCTTGCTTCTCGATGACGCGACACCCAATAGCGACAAAGAGAGATTCGATCTTTGACCATTCCAGGTCGCCATTTACAGGATCATTGCAGATGGCTTGTAGTGTTTTAGTCTGTGTTTTGTTTATGGGTGGATGATATCATTATTTGATATCATGTCAAGGGGTTGGAAAATGGTGACATGACTTTTTGTCTGGAATCAACAGACCCCAGTGAAATATCCACTGGGGTCTGTTTTGTTTTTGCCTGGCACTTTTTTATATTCTGGGTGTGATGGGTTTGTCTCGCCCGCAATAAAGTAGTCTGGATTGCGCGACCTAGTCGTAAAACACCTCAGACAAACAGTGGAACACTCGAGCCCAACCCATGAACGACGCTGGTGAAGGCATCTCGGTTTTCTGACTTGTCCTGACCAAAGCGCGTGGCGAACAACTTTTGGATAAGGGGTATCTTTGAGGTCCCGCCGGTCAGCGAGACGGTATCAATCTGTGAAGGAGTCAGACCGGATTGGGCTACGACCTCATCGATACAGTTCTCAATCTTGCCGAAGTTTTCGGCATTGAGCTGCTCAAACTCTTTTCTTTCAATCCCCTCATCAAGACACAGATCACACGCGCTGAAGCGGATCCTGGCCATCTCGGCAGCGGAAAGTTCACACTTCGACTTTTCGATGGCCTGAAACAGGGCAAAGCCGTAGTTCTCCTCAATGATATCTTCCAGATGCTCAAGAGCCGCGCGGTCATCGCTGCTGCGTTTGATGCTGCGGATAAACTCTCTGGTCGATCGAGTGCGCAGCAGCGGGATGCGATGCCACTGGCAGAGGGTATGGATGATGCTGGCTGGCATGTGAATCCACTCCTCTTTGCCCATCGATTTGTAGCGCGCATAACGTCCGAAATACTGCGCGACCTTATCCCACATGACCTGCGAATCAAACTTGTCGCCCGCCACGTAGACCCCACCGAGGGCGAGCACGTCACTGCGCCGGTCGGCGCGTTCAAAGGCGCCGCCTTTAACCCGGATCACCGAAAAGTCTGAGGTGCCGCCACCGAAATCACCGATGAGCACGACCCGCTCCTGTCCAGCTGTCAGGGTCTCTTCGTAGGCGAGCGCCGCGGCAACCGGCTCATACTGAAACCAGATATGCTTGAAACCGGCCTTGCGGGCCGCCTGTTCGAGGCGCTGTTCGGCCGCCGCATCATTTTTGGAATCGTTTGAGAAGACCACCGGACGCCCCAGCACGACAGAATCAACCGTGCAGCCGACATGGGCTTCGCCCCTGATCTTTAACTTTTTGAGAATGATCGCCACCAGGTCATCGATCGCATAGCGTTGGCCGAAGATCTCGGTGCCCTGAAAACTGGAGCTCGGCAGAAAGGTTTTGATCGACTGCATGAAACGCCCGGCGGCGCCGTCTTCAACATATTTGCTGATGGCCTGGTTGCCG
Source organism: Deltaproteobacteria bacterium (assembly GCA_024280485.1). Taxonomy (GTDB): domain Bacteria; phylum Desulfobacterota; class Desulfuromonadia; order Desulfuromonadales; family Geopsychrobacteraceae; genus Geopsychrobacter. The sequence continues at coordinate 12,193 of JAJRQB010000160.1, read as the reverse complement.
GCGAAGATCTCTTTCTCTTCACTGAAATAGAGCACCGAGCGCATCAGCTTACCGGCCTGGTGCATATCATCTACCGCCACGACTTCGACTGCGCCATTGCGATAGACGGAAAGGGCTGAATTGGTGGTGCCAAAGTCGATGCCGAATACGATCTGCAATGCATTGCTCCATGAAAGGGTCTGGCCCCTGGTTGACTATTTATTACCTTGCCATCCCTCGTCTCCATCGGGGACTGAAGGTTCTATGCGATTTAGGGTCAGGAATGCAAGAGAAAAGCCTGTGAGGTCAGTGTTTGTGAACGCTGGCTACCACTTCTCAGCGTAGGGGCGCAGGTCTATTTCAAACGTCCAGGCGCGCTCCGGCTGTGTCGCAAGATAGAAGAATGCCTCGGCAATCTGCTCGGCACTGAGAAAGAAATCGAGCGGCTTGTCTGCCATGTTTGTCATGGTTTTTTGCAGATCCACCATGCCATCGAGGACGACATAACCGATATGAATTTTTTCCGGGCCTAATTGCTTGGCCAGGGATTGGGCCAGGTTACGCTGAGCCGCTTTGGCCGAGGCAAATGCAGTGGACATCAGCCCTCCCCTTAGGGCCGCGGTAGCACCGGTTATTACAATCGCACCGCCACCCCGTTTACGCATTTGGGGTAAGACTGCTTTGACCGCCAATAACAGGCCGCGCGTATTCACTTCCCAGGATGATTGAAAGGAGTCAACAGTCACCTCATCGACATTGCCCCAGGTTCCTGAGCCGGCGTTATAGACAACAACAGATACCGATCCCATTGTTTTTTCAATATCGGCAAACACTCGCTCCGCGGCCCCCGGGTCGGTCACATCGTAGCCAAAAGCGGCAGCATCAGGCAGCTCTTCAGCCAGCTTGTTCAGTTTAGCCTAGGTTCGCGCACAAAGCGCAACTGCGTATCCTTGATCCGTAAATTTTCTGGCAATCGCGGTGCCATTGCCGGGGCCAACACCAATAACAACGCAAACAGGCTTACTCATAGTTACTCTCCTTCAAGGTGGCTGCGGCGTGACTGAAATGGTTCACGGCTGGAGAACGCGGAGCCAAATTCTCACCGAAAGCGGTATTGCCAAGCTCATAACAGTTTGAGGCCATAGAGTTGCGCGAGGAGAAGAATCACAGACCAGACGAATCGGTATCGACTTCAGTCGATCTGCCGCTCAGGAATCTATCGGAGGTCAGTGATGCTTCTTTTGGTCGGTTGGCAGCTCCAGTTGTCCCTGACGCAGATCCTCGTAACGGCCAAAGTTATGAAACTCATCCAGATTACTGAACTCGGCCCATTCCAGGTAGTCGGTCGGGGCATTGACAAAATCGTAGAGACTCTCTATTTCGCGCAGTTCGTGCCGCTCAAGGGCTGCCATCCATTGCAGCATCTCTTTGGTCTGGGGATCTTGCTCGACTTCGGCCGCTTCCATATACTGGCTGACCACTTTCTCCTCGGCCTCACGAGCAACCAGATATGCTTCTCGATCAGACTCCGCCCGAGAGTGGTTTGAGGCCTTGCGCAGCCGGTCAAAAACAATCGTGTTCTTCCGCAATCGGCGGCACTTCAGACTATCCATCCGGGGGAAACGTTGACGGATAAGCTGGATCTTTGCCAGGAGTTTTCTTTCTTCACCAACCAACATATTGAACACTCCCTTAACGCCAGCTTTCTGCGCTTGCGTTGCCAAGTCCTGGTAATAGCGGATGCCGCTCTCTTCAGTTGCCCGAGCATATTCATAAAGATTCATCATCAGCTCCTGAAAACTGCTAAAAATTAATACGGATGTGCCGTTATTCGGTAGTCGAATTATAACCTAACTGGTTATTTGCTGCTCCGCTACCATCAGCCTTGAAAACTTCGAATGCTCAAGAGGAAACCACAGAGAACAGCTAATTACCGCGCCCTGCTCTTATTCCAACGCGATGCCTGGACCCTGCTTCCTTCTTGGAGTTGCAAAATAGCCTATTTCCAAGTTGAATAAACTGCAGCTAACTACGGCTTATCTATAGGAAAACTCTCCACGAAACAAATTAGCGTTAGTTATATTATTTTGTATTATTATTTGCAATTAATAATAGGCAATATATACTTTGGCTCTCGTGGGTATCAGCAAACAGTCAGATCGAGGAGCCAATGACTATGAAATTCAACAGTATTCAGAGCAAAATCGGTGGGACGCTAATTGTCATCCTGCTATTAACACTCGGCTTTAGCTTCAGCTATACAGCCTTTCAGTCGAGCAAGTTGCTCGAATCGCAGCAACAATCAGCACTGGCTGCCGCTCACGATGCCTATCTGGGACAAGCGCGTAGTGTTTTTAAAAGTCTGCAGGTTGGTACCGGCGGGGCTCTGGAGCGCGGCGAGATGGAAGTTTTTGATGAACTCCTGGCCGGGCTTGGTGCCGTTCCCGGTGTGATGGAAGTCGGGCTCGCCAGTCCAGAAGGGACAGTCCATTTTTCCAACATCAAGGGAAATATCGGCAATCGGCAACCGGACCTGGTCCTGACCGGCTCTCAGGATGTTGCCATAGAGCAGGAAACTACCGGCAAGGTTTTCATGGCTCATGGACATAAATTTGCTGAACGCTGTCTCGATTGTCACGACGACGCCAAGGTTGGCAACCTGGCTGGAATCCTCTATATCAATTACAGTCTCGACAAGTTGCAGGCCGAAGAGTCGCGACAGCATGCTGCACTGGTCTCAGCCAACAGTTCGAGCCTGCGCAACAACCTGCTGATGGCGTTGTGCAGCATGGTTCTGACCTGGTTAGCCTTCTTCTTCTTGATGCGCAAACTGATTACAATTCCCCTCTCCCAGATAAAAAATGTCATCCAGGAAATTGGCTGCGGACATCTGGACCAACGCTTGCGGCTTTCACAGCAGGACGAACTGGGGGAAACCGCGCGGGCGCTGGATGATCTGTCTGACAGCCTGCAGACAGACATAGTTACTCCCCTGCAGCAACTGGCCAAGGGAGATCTGACCATCAAGGTAACTCCGCGCGATTCGGAAGATCGCTTGCGTCAGGCCATTGGACAACTCGGCAACGACCTGAATCATATGATTGCCGAGATCAAGGAAGCTGGCCAACAGATTAACTCCGGTAGCAATCAGGTGTCCGAATCGTCCCAATCACTCTCTCAGGGAGCTACTGAATCGGCCGCCTCATTGGAACAGATCAGCAGTTCAATGAACGAGATCGGTGGTCAGGCAACCCAGAGTGCAGAAAATGCCAACCAGGCGAATACTCTTTCGGCAGAAGCTCGTCAGATCGCAGAACTCGGCAACCAACAGATGATAGAGATGGTCGAAGCGATGGGTGAGATCAACACAGCGGGTCAGAACATCGGCAAGATTATTAAGGTGATCGACGAAATCGCCTTTCAGACCAACCTGTTGGCACTTAACGCGGCGGTTGAGGCCGCCCGCGCCGGACAACACGGTAAAGGCTTCGCGGTGGTTGCCGAAGAGGTCCGCAACCTCGCGGCCCGGAGTGCCAAAGCGGCGAGCGAGACCACCGAGTTGATTGAAAGTTCGGTGGACAAAACCGCCAAGGGAACTCAATTTGCTGAAAAAACTTCGGAAGCACTGGAAGGGATTGTCAATTCGATTTCCAAGGTCACCGATCTAGTCGGCGAGATTGCCAGCGCTAGCAGTGAGCAGGCCCAAGGGATTAGTCAGATCAACATCGGCCTGACCCAGATCGATCAGGTTGTTCAGCAGAATACTGCCAGTGCCGAAGAGAGCGCCGCCACCAGCGAAGAACTGGCCAGTCAGGCCAGCCATCTTCAACAGATGCTGGCTCGCTTTACCCTGGTAAAGGCTACTCCTGGCGAGCTTGCGACTCCACCACGGGTGAATTCTGACCAGCAGACCCTATTTGTGCCGACTGTTGCAGGTTAACAGGTAAAAACTTCGGTCAGAATCTCCGTTTGCTCTTCTTGTGACCAACGAAGAGATCAGCCGAGCATTAGCGGGTTACAGATCAGATCGGCCTGTTTGGCCGGTCGACCGCAGGTTCCGCAGACAATCGGCAGGCTCCCCTTGATCTCGGTACACATGGCCCCCCGCTCTCTGGTTGTGCCGCAATAATCATGAATATCTTCCTGCCGATCGGGGCGGCACAGATTACTGCCGACTTTCGATACCACTCCGCAGACTGCGCATTCATAGATTTCTGTCATGACGGTTTTCCTTTCCACGGGACGAAAATGGTTCGTTTCCGTACTCCTGTTTCTCGGCCTCATTTTATCATGCATAGGGGTCATCCCGACAGACGGAGGGGACGTGGACAGGCTTTATTCTCCTACTTTCCACCCTTCATAATTCAGCAGCAGGTCGCAAAGGATTCCGACGCACTCGTGATCCAGGTTATAGGTCAGGCCACATACCGACTTGAAGCAGTCGATGCGGGCCGCTAACTCCTCCCCCCATACCGGGTCGTAAAAACTCACCATCGCCGCCAGGAACTGCTCTTCACCGCCACTCTCCCGGGCAAATACGGCCTCTACCGCCTGCGGGAGCGGCCGAAGCTCGTCCTTGTCATGGGCCGTATCGGGAGAGCCTGGGCCGAACAACTCCGGACCGAGAAAGACGACACCACGTTTCCATGCAAGCAGGAAATGGACATGTTTCTCTTCGGTTTGTTCCATGACATTCAGTACGTTATCTTTGTTCATAGTCTTCCCTCAGGCGGCCTTGGTAACCTTTTGGTCTATCAGTTCAGTCTATCAGGAATGCAGAGATCGGATACGGATGCCCAGGCTCGCTTCCTACGTCCCGCGTTGAAGTCAATCTTGACATTGGCCAAAAGGACGTAGCAAGGAGACAGCGCCCCCCTGATAATTGCGATATGTGCGTGTTCTGAGCCGAGTAACAGCTGGTCAGAGACAATCGTTTTATCCATGATAGACTGATGATTCGTTGAACATCCTGATGATCAGCCGTTCAGGAACATACCTGTAAAAGGGAGGTCATGATGGCAGATACCGACAACAATGGCTTTTCAACTCGTTGTATCCATGCAGGCGAGTCCCTCGATGTACAGGGCGGTATCCACATGCCGCTGTACAACCATTCAACCTTCGCATTTAAAAATACCGAGGAGTTGCTCGATGTGGTTGAGGGACGCAACCCCGAGGGTAACCTCTATACCCGGTACGGACTCAATCCGACCATACGCGGATTGGAAAAAAAATGCGCAGACCTGGAGGGTGGCCAAGGTTGTCTGGCCTTTAGTTCGGGGATGGCGGCGGAGGCGGCAACCTTTCTCGCTCTTTGCAACGCTGGCGACCATATTATCTGTATCGGTGACGTTTACGGTGGCACTTTCGATCTGCTGAACGAGAACCTGCCGACTCTTGGTATTGAGACGACCTTTGTCCTCGGTAATGAACTGGCCGACCTGCCGCAGCAGTTTCGCGAGACCACCCGGTTAGTCTTTTTTGAAACCCCGACCAACCCGAATCTGGAAGTACTGGATATCCGCAAAATTGCCGCAGTAGCCAAAGAACACGGCGCGCTGACGGTGGTCGACAACACTTTTGCCTCCCCGGTTAACCAGCAGCCGTTCGAGCTGGGAGCGGACATTGTGGTGCATAGCGCGACCAAATATCTGGGCGGCCATAGTGATCTGACCGGCGGCCTGGTGATCGCCAGCGGTGAACTGCTCGCGCCGATCTGGGTGTGGCGCAAGAATCTCGGCCAGATGATGGCCCCGGAAGTCGCATTTCTGCTATCCCGGAGCCTACGCACCCTGTTGGTACGGGTGAAGGCTCAGAACCAGACCGCGCAACAGGTTGCCGAATTTCTGCAGCAACAACCACAGGTACTGCGGGTGAACTATCCAGGGCTGAAAGACTTTGCCGGCCATGCGGTCGCGCGTGAACAGATGAGCGGTTTCGGCGGTATGTTGAGTTTTGTTTACGATGGTGATGCCGCAGCGACGGCGGCGGTCGTTGATCGTCTGCAACTCTTCTCTATCGCAGCCAGTCTCGGCGGAGTTGAAAGTCTGGTGACCCAGCCGATCACCACTACCCATTATGCCATGCTCCCCGAAGAGCGAAGCCGCCGCGGTATCCCTGATGGTATGGTGCGGCTATCCATCGGTCTGGAAGATGCTGAGGATTTGATCGCGGATTTACAGCAGGCGTTGAGCTAAGGAGAAGAACTTGAGCATACTGATCGCCGGGCTGATTATTTTCTTTGCGGTACATATGGTGTCGATCGTCAACGAGGGTTGGCGCGATCGTACGCTGGCGCGTATCGGTGAAGGTCCCTGGAAGGGGCTCTATTCGATGGTCGCCACCATCGGGTTTATCCTGATGATCTGGGGCTATGGTCTGGCCCGCCAGGAAGTTGCAATTATCTACCTTTCTCCCCACTGGCTGCGACATCTGGCGATGTTGCTGCTGCTGCCGGTTTTTCCTCTGCTGCTGGCGACCTATCTTCCCGGGCGTATCCAGACGCTAGCCAAACATCCGATGTTGATCGCGATGATTCTCTGGTCTTTCGCCCATCTGTTGGTCAACGGTCGGCTGGCCGATGTGCTGCTGTTCGGGGCATTCCTGCTCTGGGCGGCCCTCGATCTATTCTCCATGCGCCGACGAACGCCACGCGTCGTGCCCGGAGCACCAGCCTCCAGGGGCAATGATGTTATTGCAGTGGTGCTTGGACTTCTCCTCTATGGCCTGTTTGTTGTCTGGCTGCATAGCGTGCTGGTCGGGGTTGCGCTTATCTAGGAGCCCCTGCGCAGAACTCTTAAGGGGGACTGGCTGAAGCTATGAAACTGATCCGTTCCTTTATCGCGATTCCCTTGCCGTCTGAACTCCGGCAGCGGCTCGGCTCTCTGCAGCAGGAATTGAAACAGCATCTGCCGGAGTTGCGGCCTGCCCGTCCGCATAACCTCCATCTCTCTCTGCAGTTTCTCGGTGACCAGCCTCAGGATGTTCTGAACAAGGTCGGCCATCTGCTGCAGTCGCTGGCCGCTGCAACGCCATCTTTTATTGTGGCGCTCAAAGGTGTCGGGAGCTTCCCGGCCGGCAAGCGGCCGCGAGTGGTCTGGCTGGGGGTTGAACCACCCGAGCCACTGTGGGCTCTGCAGTCGGCCCTTGCCGAGGGCTTGTGTGACCTCGGCCTACCGCATGAAACACGCCGCTACCGTCCGCATCTGACCTTGGGGCGTCTGCGTTCTTGCCCTGATAATCTAGAAAGCTTTGAGAAATTTAGAGAATGCGACTGCGGGTTACTGGAAGTTACCAGCATGATTCTGTTCAGTAGCCGGTTGGCCCCAAACACTGCCGTGCATCAGCCGTTGTGCGCGGTCGAACTGAGCGGTTCGGGTTGAACCAGATCACTGGCATATGTTCTATAATGTAATGGTGATCAGAACTTTTCGGATCCAGGCTTCAGCGAGGGAGGCCGGTTATGCCGTTTAGCGATTTGCCTATGGCAGGGCTCTTTCTACTCTTCCTGCTGTTTTTCATGCTGGTCGGGCTCTATCCGGCCTGGAAGCGTGTTGCCGCGAAAATATCTAAGCTGCTCAAAAGTATTGACAGTTCAACGCTCGCTGCCAGCGACGTGCTCAAGACTAGCGAGCCGTCAGGATCTGCGGTGCGCCCGTTTGTCGGACAATTGAACAACTATGAACTTCTGGTGTTCAGATATCTGGCTCCTCGCGCGGCTAAGGGGCTGTCGAGTCAGCGGATGCGGGCCGGTCTGCATCTGGAGCGCAAGAATGTCACTCAGTCTCTCAAGTCACTGCTTAACCGCGGTTTGATCCGGGTTGCGGTGACCCGTTTTTTCGGTGTCCGTTTCTTCCTCTCTGAGAAAGGACAGATATATGCGGCCGAACAGGATCTTATCCCGCGAACCAGGGGCTAGGAGGCTGTCGGACTATCCATGAACTGGCTGCAAATCCGGTTGGTTGGCCCATATCCCCGCTCCTCTTTGCCCCATAGCTATGGCTATGAGCCTGCAAACGAGCTAAAATCTGTCCTCAACCATCCAAATTTTCGCTTCAGCTCGTATAGTCCGACAGTCTCCTAGCATTGAGTTGCATCTGCTTTTGCGGGTTTCACAGGTAAAAATCATCCCTGTGCGGGCGGATCTATTTTTGGCCTGCAGAAAACGTCGAGGGCCAGACCCCTTAAGATGACGAAAGTTCGTATAAACTAGACTTTTATCTTTAAACATGACGAGAATGGTAAGAATTGAAGTTTGGACATAAAGGAGTTTGTACCCGATGTCTTCTCTTTTAGCTCAATGTCTGTTGGCTTTTACGGCAGGGTTACTGATGAACCTGACTCCCTGCGTGCTGCCCGCGATCCCTCTGAAGGTTCGTATGATTCTCGATTCCGCGGAATCGGAGGTCGGGCCGCGTATCGGTTCAGCCCTGGCTTTTCTGGTCGGCACCCTGTTGCTCTTTGCCCTGGTGGGTGGGGCCATGGCTTTTCTGCGCCTGCAGTGGGGATTTCTCTTTCAGTCTGAATGGTTTCTTCTCCTGCTGGTCCTGGTGTTGCTCAGTGCGGGCCTGGCCACTTTTTTCGACTGGTCGCTGCGGCTGCCTCAGGCCATTTACCGTCTGGATTCGGGCGGACATCTGAAACCCTTTCTGGCCGGGGTCTTGACGGCCGTTCTGGCCACTCCCTGTACCGGACCATTTTTGGGTGGGGTACTGGCGTTCGGCCTGTCCCAGCCGCCGTTGCTGTTTTTCGGACTCTTTCTTCTGGTCGGCCTGGGGCTCTCTCTTCCCTATCTGTTGCTCCTGCTTTATCCCCGCTGGCTGTCAAAGCTTCCGGTTGCTGCCGAATGGTCACCGCGAATCAAGGAACTTCTCGCCTTCATCCTCTGGGGAGGGGCGGCATTCTTTGCCCGTAGTCTTGTTGCGGAGACCTGGAGTCAGGCTCCAGTGATTCTCTGGGGCGCGTTGCTGTTTTTGTGGGGAGTCAGATCCTGGTTTTGCGGGCCGAGCTTGGCCAACCGGCTTCTGCCGCTCTTGACCGTAGTGGTGAGTTTGACTCTTCTCTTCACTGTGTACGGCCGCTCGCTCGACAGTGAACTGCACTGGCAACCGTATTCTGCAGTCGCATTGGCATCGTTGGCCGGTGATCGGCCGATTCTCATTGAATTTACCGCCGACTGGTGCCTGAACTGTAAGGTCCTGGAATCTACAGTATATGCAGATACTCAAGTTCTTGAGGCCGCGAGGGACACCAGACTGTTGGCCTTTCGCGTTGATCTGACCGATTCGGATCCGCTCAATTTACAGCTGTTGCTGGATTCTGGTGGCGCCGGGTTGCCTTTTGCGTTGGTTCTCAATCGGCAACAGGAGATTGTCCGGAGATTATCTGGTCTGTTTACCGCCGAGGCTCTGACCTCGGCCTTGCGCCGCGCCGACCGATAAGCGCATTGCCTCTGAACCCTTTTCTTCAGATATTTTCAGAAAGGACCTGAGATGAAGACCCTGGCAGAATACGACCCGTTACCGGTTGGGGCGATGATGCTCGGGCTTGGCATCTTATGTCTGCTGCTGATGGCGCCCCTGGTGGTTTTTGCCAGTGACGGAAAAAAGGCCGATACCGGGAGAGTCATGAACCGCTTGCAGTTCGAAACCAGCCCCTATCTATTACAGCATGCCGGGAACCCGGTGGACTGGTACCCCTGGGGTGAGGAGGCTTTTGCCCGAGCCCGCAAGGAAAACAAACCGATCTTTCTCTCTGTCGGCTATTCCACCTGCTATTGGTGCCAGGTCATGGAGCACGAGTCTTTCGAAAATTCATTCACGGCCGGGATTTTGAATCGGGGTTTTGTCAGCATTAAGGTCGACCGCGAAGAGCGGCCCGACATCGATCAGATCTACATGTCGGCGGTGCAGCTTTTGAGCGGAGGGGGTGGAGGCTGGCCGATGTCGGTTTTTCTGACGCCCGAACTCAAACCTTTTCACGGCGGCACCTATATTCCGAATTCACAGTTTAATCAGATCCTGGAACAGCTTGCCGCACTTTGGAGCACGCAGCAACAAAATCTGCAAAAGCGGGCGGATGAGGTAACAGCAAGGCTGCAGAGCACCGGAAGCATGCAAGGCAGCAGAACCGGGTCTCTGCCTGCGGAATCCCTGGCCGCCGATGGGGTAAAGCGTTTTGCCGAAATCTTTGATGCCGAAGCAGGTGGTTTTGGTGGTGCCCCCAAGTTTCCCCGTCCGGCCGTACTCGAACTGTTGCTGAAAGATTATGAGGTCAATGGCAACCGCGCGAGCCTGGATATGGTGAGCAAGACCCTGGATGCCATGGCCCGGGGAGGGATCTATGACCAACTGGCCGGGGGCTTCCATCGCTACTCCACAGACAGTCACTGGCTGGTGCCCCATTTTGAAAAAATGCTCTATGACAATGCCCAGTTGCTGAAGGTCTATGCCCATGCCTATCAGTTGACCGGAAATGCCGATTTTCGACGCACGTCCGAAGATATTGTCGCCTATGTTCAGCGCGAGATGACCTCGAACGAGGGCCTCTTTTACTCGGCGCAGGATTCGGGCGTAGAGGGGGAAGAGGGCAGGTCCTACATCTGGCAACGCGAGGATCTGCGCAAACTGCTCACTCCCAAAGAATTCAGCCTGGCTGCCAAGGTTTACGGATTCGATGCTGAACCGAATTTTGAAGGACAGTATATTCTCTATCGGCCCTGGAGTTATCAGCAAATCCAGCAAGACACCGCGCTTGAGAGAGAGCCACTGCTGGCTCAGCTTGATAGGATCCGCAGCCGGCTGCGAAAGGCCCGTCAGAGTCAGGAACCGCAGCCTCTGCAGGATGACAAGATCATCACCGCCTGGAATGGTTTGATGATTGAGGCCTTGGCCTATGCCGGTCAGGTTTTGCACCGTTCTGACTTTACCCGTATGGCGGAACGCGCCGCTCGTCAAGTCTTGTCCCTTTTACAAACCCGTCAGGGGGAACTGTTGCATGTGTTACGGCTGGGGCAGTCCAAGCTGCCGGCTTATCTGGATGATTATGCGGCGATGATTCTGGCGCTGACGGAGCTGTCCAAGCCAGATGGGGGGCAACTGTGGCAAGCCGAGGCGATTCGATTGGCCGATATGATGATCGAAAAATTCTGGGATCAGACGGGCGGATTTCACTTTGCGCAGCAGAGCGTCGAGCATCTGCTGATCAGACCCAAGTCTTCCTTTGATGGTGCGATCCCTGCGGCTAACAGTTTGGCGGCGCAGGCACTGACCCGGCTGGCTAAAAAACATCCCGCCGCCTACAGCCGCTATGCCGAGCAGACGATGAGAGCCTTTGGACCCCACCTCAAAAGAGCCCCCCATGCGCTCCCTTATATGCTTGTCGCTTTGATCGATTACAACCGTCTCAGTTCGCCAGCTTCGGCAACTGAGGGAGGGACGACTGGCCCTCTACAGGTGCATACCTCCGATGTGCTGCGTATGCAGGCCAGCCTCTCTCCGGAGAGACTTGTGTCTGGGCGTACCACCCGGCTGGAGGTGCAGCTGGATATGGACACGGGATGGCATCTGGTGTCCAATCCTGCCAGCCTCGATTTTCTTCTGCCCACCAGCGTTGAGGCACAAATTATTGGAGGAGAGCTGCGGTTGCGGCCGGATTATCCGATCGGCTATCAGGTTGACTCGCCTTTGGGGAAGCTTGGGCTCTACAAAGAACAGGTCCAAATTCTCTCTGAGCTGACCCCTGTTCAGTTGCCGGGTGAAAGGGAGGCGCAGCTCGAGGTTCGGGTCAAGGCCCAGGCCTGCAACGATACCGGCAGGTGCTTGCTCCCCTCGACCTTGACGCAGACTATTGCCGTCGAGATCGGCTATGCCGAGTGAGAGACTAGGGGACTGTCTGCAGGGTCAGTTCTTGACAAAGGATATATCCAGGGTCAACAAAATTAAAGGTTCTGTTGGTGAGTTAAGTTGATTTTGAACAGCGTCTGGCGATCTTGCCGGTTTTTATCGTAATGCAGGAGTTTTTAGACGGGGATCGCCTGGTAATGGGTGTGTTTTAAGTCCTTAGATGAAGCAGGAACCCCCTGTGTCAGCATAGTTGTCGCCTCTAACTAAACTCAATAAAATTGGGGGCAGTTGGGAGGCACATGTATACCAGATCCTTCAAAGCTCTTATGGTCCGTAAGACTGCGGACCCAAACGGAGCAAGCACATCTTCG
>JAJRQB010000016.1 GCA_024280485.1 Deltaproteobacteria bacterium | reverse complement strand
GTATATGTGAAACTGATCAATCGTAGATCAAACCTTATCTATCTGACCTTTTCAGGGTCCCAACAAAACAGGAGGAAAGCAAATGGCTTCTATTGAGGAACGTGTAAAGCAAATTGTTGCTGAGCAACTTGGTGTTGATGAAGATCAAGTAACCAACCAGGCCGCATTTATGGATGATCTGGGTGCTGATTCTTTGGATACTGTCGAGCTGGTCATGGCACTCGAAGAGGAGTTTGATGTCGAAATCTCCGATGAAGATGCTGAGAAAATCCAAAAGGTTCAGGACGCTGTTGATTATATCAATAAGTCTGCTTGATCAGTTGAACCGGGAGCAGATAGCTCTGCTCCCGGGTTCATTGGCACGCTAGTATCATCCCTTGAATATGGTTGAATGTGGAAATCTTCAGCCTCCCATTTAAAAGGAAAAGAGAGTCGCATGCGTAGAGTTGTGGTGACCGGTGTCGGGATCGTTTCTCCCCTGGGGACCGGTGTAGAGAAGACATGGGATGCCCTGATCAATGGACGTTCTGGCATCGACAGAATTACCCGATTTGACGCCTCGAACCTGCCGACCCAAATTGCTGCTGAGGTCACGGATTTTGTTGCCGAGTACTATATTGATAAAAAAGAGATCAAAAAGATGGATCTTTTCATTCAATACGGTCTGGCGGCTAGTCAGGAAGCCCTGAAAGACTCAGGACTTGAGATTACTGATGCCAATGCCGAGCGCGTCGGTGTGATTGTCGGCTCTGGGCTTGGTGGTCTGCCGGCCATCGAAAAATATCATTCGGCGCTACTTGAGCGCAGCTATAAAAAGATTTCACCATTCTTTATCCCAATGCTGATTATTAACTTGGCCCCAGGCCATATTTCGATCCGCTTTGGAGCCAAAGGGCCGAATATCTCGTCCGTATCAGCCTGCGCAACCGGTACCCATTCTATTGGTGACGCTTATCATACTATTGCGCGCGGCGATGCAGATGCGATGTTTGCTGGCGGTACAGAGTCTACGATTACCGAATTAGCGATTGGTGGCTTCAATGTCATGAAGGCTCTTTCGACCCGAAACGATGATCCGCAGGGTGCCAGTCGTCCCTTTGACAAAGGGCGTGACGGCTTTGTTATGGGTGAAGGGGCTGGTATTCTGATTCTTGAAGAGTATGAGCAGGCTAAAGCTCGTGGTGCCAAGATCTACTGTGAGATTGTTGGTTATGGCGCTAGCGCTGACGCCTTTCACCTCACCCAACCGGCCGCCGGGGGAGAAGGAGCAGCACGCTGTATCAGCATGGCGCTCAAAAATGGCAAGATCAACCCGGAAGAGGTAGATTATATCAATGCTCATGGCACCTCCACTCATTTCAATGATCTCTATGAAACCATGGCCATTAAGTCCGTTTTTGGCGATCACGCCAAGAAGGTTATGGTGAATTCGATCAAGAGTATGACCGGCCACGGACTAGGAGCTGCTGGCGGTATTGAGGCCGCTATCTGTGCATTAGCTATTGATCGTAGTATGTCGCCGCCAACTATTAATCAGAATGACTCGGATCCAGATTGTGATCTCGATTATGTCCCGAATAAGGCACGTGAGGCGTCGATCAATGTCGCGCTGTCGAATTCATTCGGTTTTGGTGGCACAAATGCAACCCTGGCATTCCGTAAGATTTGAGGTTAGTGATGATTGCAGTCGGAAGTGATCATGGTGGTCTTGAGCTGAAGCAGGCCATCTGTGGTCTGTTGCAACAACGTGCGCTTGAGTATGCCGATTTGGGGCCGTTTGATGAAAGCTCAGTCGATTATCCTGATTTCGGATTTAAGATCGCAACTGCTGTTGCCAGTGGAGACTTTGAAGCTGGCATTCTGATTTGTGGCACTGGTATCGGGATGTCTATTGCGGCCAATAAGGTCGATGGTATCCGGGCGGCGTTGGTTCATGATCCTTTTACCGCACGGATGGCCAAGGAACATAACAACGCCAATGTGTTGGTCTTGGGCGGTCGTGTGCTGAGTGTCGACATGGGCTGTGAATTGGTTGAAGTCTGGCTTGATAGTACCTTTGAAAGCGGGCGCCATCAGGGTCGGCTCGACAAGGTTCATCAGATCGAAGCAGATCGAAATAAATAAATATTTGTTCCTTACGGGGCGGCGCTGTCCGCCCCGTATCAATTCTAAAACAAAAAAATGCCGGAGACTTAAGCATGATTGAAACATCCCTTGTCGAGTTTGATCCCGAAATCGCTGCAACAATCGCAGAAGAGACCGCCCGTCAGGAATATAATCTTGAATTTATTGCCTCGGAAAACTTCGTCAGTGAAGCTGTCCTTGAGGCTCAAGGTTCAGTGCTGACTAACAAATATGCTGAAGGTTACCCCGGCAAGCGTTATTATGGTGGTTGTGAAGTTGTTGACAAGGCTGAGCAGCTTGCCATCGACCGTGCCAAGGAACTTTTTGGTGCTGAACATGTCAACGTTCAGGCCCACTCAGGGTCTCAGGCGAACATGGCGGTCTATATGGCCGTTTGTAAGCCGGGCGATACTGTTCTCGGTATGAACCTGGCCCATGGTGGTCACCTGACTCATGGTTCACCGGTCAACTTTTCTGGAAAACTTTATAATATCGTTGCTTACGGTGTTAAAGAAGAAACCGGCACTATCGACTACGAAGAAGTTGAGAAGTTGGCGCGTGAGCATCAACCGAAACTGATCGTGGTCGGGGCAAGCGCTTATACCCGAACGATTGATTTTGTTGCCTTCCGTCGGATTGCGGATGAGGTCGGTGCGGTTGTGATGGTTGATATGGCACATATTGCCGGTCTTGTTGCGGGTGGACAGCACCCGAATCCGGTCCCTTATGCTGAATTTGTTACCACAACAACTCACAAAACCTTACGCGGACCACGTGGTGGGATGATCCTCTGCACCGAGGAATGGGCCAAAAGATTGAACAGCAACATCTTCCCGGGCATCCAGGGTGGCCCGCTGATGCATGTTATTGCTGCCAAGGCCGTCGCATTTAAGGAGGCTTTAAGCCCGGAGTTCAAGGAGTATGTTGCGCAAGTTGTGGTAAATGCTAAGACTCTTGCCGCAGAGCTGGTTAAGCGTGGTTACAACCTGGTCTCCGGTGGGACAGATAATCACCTGATGCTGCTCGACTTCACTGGGACCGAGATTACCGGTAAGGTTGCTGAAGCAACCCTGGAAGCGGCTGGTTTGACAGTTAACAAAAATGCGGTACCTTTCGACACACGCTCCCCATTTGTCACCAGTGGTGTGCGGATTGGGACTCCGGCGACCACGACACGTGGGCTCAAAGAGGCCGAAATGGTACAGGTCGCAGGTTGGATAGACAGAGCACTGAACGCCATCGATGACGAACAGGCTCTTGCGAAAATTCGCTCAGAGGTCAAGGAACTTTGCCTCCGTTTTCCGCTCTACGCACATCGGATCAAGTAGATAGTATGAAACGGCCGGGCTGGAATCAATATTTCATGCAGATCTCCAAACTGGTGGCGACTCGATCGACCTGTATGCGTCGTCAGGTCGGCGCGCTGTTGGTCAAGGAAAAGAACATTCTTGCCACAGGTTATAACGGGGTTCCAAGTGGAATCACTCATTGTGATGTGACGGGGTGCTTGCGTGATCAACTCAAGGTTCCTTCAGGTGAGCGACATGAGCTCTGCCGTGGTCTTCATGCCGAACAAAATGCGATCATTCAAGCGGCTCGGCATGGAGTCAACATTGATGGTTCGACTCTGTACTGTACAGATTCTCCTTGCAGCATCTGTAGTAAAATGTTGATCAACGCTGGCGTGCAGAATATTGTTTATGGTCGTGGCTATCCGGATAATCTGGCACGTGAAATGCTCAGTGAGGCCGGTATTGATGCAATTTTGTTCGAAGGAGAATCTGAATGAATTGTCCATTTTGCAGCCACAACGATACCCGAGTGGTCGATTCTCGTCTTGGCAAAGAAGGTAACAATGTCCGCCGCAGGCGTGAATGCCCTGAATGCGGGCGGCGCTTTACCACCTATGAGAGGGTTGAAGAGATGCTCCCTTGGGTGATTAAGAAAGATGGTCGGCGTGAGGCTTTCGATCGTGCCAAGATCATCTCGGGGATGCAGCGAGCCTGTGAAAAACGTCCGGTATCGGTTGAGCAGATTGAAATGATGGTCGATCGATTCGAGCGCTTTTTTCAAGAGGCTGGCGAAAAAGAGATCAGCGCCAGCCTTGTCGGTGAAGAGGTGATGAAAGCGCTGCAGCAGGTCGACGAAGTTGCCTATGTCCGTTTCGCCTCGGTTTATCGCCAGTTTAAGGACATCAACGAATTTATGCTGGAACTTAAGGATCTGCTCGGCAAGTCGGGGCAATAAGGCCTCGTCGATTAGGTTGAATGTTGTAACAGCCAGGCTACTTTTTTGCATCCCGGCTGCATGCTTTTTAAGCTGCGAGTTTTTCAGTTATGAGCGACCCACAGACATATATGCGGCGTGCACTGGATCTGGCACGCACTGCCATGGGGCGAACCTCGCCGAATCCTGCTGTCGGTGCAGTGGTCGTGCGTGATGACCAGATTGTCGGTGAAGGTTTTCATCCCAAAGCCGGTGAGCCCCATGCTGAAATTTTTGCCCTGCGACAAGCTGCGGGTCGGGCTGCTGGAGCCGATATCTACGTGACTCTTGAGCCTTGTTGCCATCAGGGTCGGACCGGCCCCTGTGCCGATGCGCTGGTGGCTGTCGGGATAAAGAGGGTTTTAGTCGGGACGATTGATCCCAATCCTTTGGTTGCAGGGGAGGGGATCAAACGTCTGCAAGCCGCCGGAATAGAAGTGCAGGTTGGGCTATGTGAAGCGGAGTGCTTAGAGTTAATTACTCCTTTCGCATGGCATATCAAGCACGGAACGCCATACACTCTGTATAAGGCAGCAATGACTTTTGATGGTCAGCTTGCCACGCACACTGGAGATTCACGTTGGGTTTCTGGCGCAGAGAGTCGCCAGCGGGTTCATAGTCAGCGCGATCAGGTCGATGCAATCATGGTTGGGGTAGAGACAATCCTTGCTGATGATCCACAGTTGACGACGCGTTTACCACATGTTGGTCGTGATCCGTTGCGAGTCGTAGTTGATAGTCGCCTGCGTGTCCCGCTGGGGAGTCAAGTGGTGCATCAAAGCTCCTTGGCTAAGACTCTGATTGCAACCACAAAGCAGGCCCCGGACGACATCGTTACTGAACTGCATAGAGCCGGATGTGAAATACTTGTTCTACCTGAGGTGAGCGGTAAGGTGTCTCTTCCTGATCTCTGGCGTGAATTAGGTCGCATGAATATCCAGTCCTTGTTACTTGAAGGCGGGCGAACTCTGGCGACAGCTGCGCTGAATGCTGGATTGATCAATCGTTTGCAGGTCTATATCGCTCCTAAGCTGCTTGGTGGTGCCGGCTTGTCGGGTCTTTTTGCTGGAGAAGGCTGTAGCTTGATGAAGGATACCCTTCCGCTTGAAGGTCTGAATGTAGAGAAGGTTGGAGATGATTTGTTACTTACTGCTGAGGTGAAAAGATGTTTACCGGATTAATCGAAGCCACCGGCAAGGTCGTTAATCTTGAACGGAGTAGTAAGCTCTGCCGTTTGCGAATTAACAGCCCTCTTGCACAATCAGACCTTAAACTGGGCGAAAGTATTGCTGTTAATGGCGTTTGTCTGACCCTGATAAGTTGGGATCGAAGCAGCTTCACTGCGGATGTCTCCTCAGAGACGCTTGAGGTGTCAACCCTGGGAAAGCTGCGCTCTGGGTCATTGGTGAACCTTGAGCGAGCTCTGCGCCTCTGTGATCGCATTGGTGGCCATATCGTAAGTGGTCATGTCGATGCGATTGGGCAGTTGCAGTCCAGGATCAGTGAAGGGGAGGCACAGCGCCTTGAGTTCAGTTTGCCAGCAGAAATTTCGCGTTATGTGACACCTAAGGGTTCGATTACCATCGATGGGATCAGTTTGACCGTCAATCAGGTTACGGAAGGCAGCTTTTTTGTCATGATAATTCCACATACTCTAGAGATGACAACTCTAAAGAATATGCAGGTTGGAGGGTCGGTTAATCTTGAATCCGATATCCTCGCGCGTTACGTCGAACGCTTGGCCAATCCGGGTTCAGAAACAGCAAGAAATGAGACAGGGATCTCCCTTGAGTTTCTTGCCAAGAACGGCTTTATGTGACATGATTCGCCCCTGCTAGCGCCGGATCTGCTGGCGGTATTGCCCAGAATTTAAGATAGAAAGAAGCAAATATATGCCGATTGTGAAGATTGAAGCAGCACTAGAAGATATACGTGCTGGTAAAATGGTTATTCTGGTCGACGATGAAGATCGTGAGAATGAGGGCGATTTGACCATGGCTGCCGAATTGGTGACCCCAGAAGCAATAAATTTCATGGCGACCGAGGGCCGTGGCCTGATCTGCTTATCCTTAACCGAGGAACGTGCAGATTATTTAGAACTGCCGATGATGGTTTCAGACAACAGTTCCTCTTTTGGAACTGGTTTCACTGTGTCGATAGAAGCGCGAAAAGGCGTAACCACAGGGATCTCAGCCGCTGACCGAGCCACAACCATAAAGACCGCCCTCGCTGATGAGAGTACTGCTTACGATCTGGCCCGTCCTGGACATGTTTTCCCTTTGCGCGCACGCAAGGGGGGAGTGATGGTTCGGACTGGGCAGACTGAAGGTTCGGTAGATCTATCACGGCTGGCTGGCTTGAAGCCAGCAGGTGTTATCTGCGAAATAATGAATGCCGATGGCACCATGGCCAGGATGCCGCAACTTGAGGTCTTTGCCCAGAAACATGACATGAAAATCATCAGTATTGCGGAACTAATCGCTTACCGCATGCGTAAAGAACTTCTGGTCACCCGCGCTGCTGAGACGGTTCTGCCGACAACTTACGGTGGTGATTTCCGCGCAATTGTTTATGAAAATGAGGTCGATAAAACTCAGAATATCGCTTTGATCAAGGGTGAAATCGACACCAGTAAACCGGTACTAGTGCGTGTTCATTCAGAGTGTTTGACCGGTGATGTTTTTGGTTCGCAGCGTTGTGATTGCGCGGAACAACTCCATGCGGCCATGCAGCAGGTGGAAAAAGAAGGCTCTGGTGTCATCCTTTATATGCGTCAGGAAGGGCGAGGTATAGGCCTGATTAATAAGATCAAGGCTTATGCGTTGCAGGACCAGGGACGCGATACTGTAGAGGCGAATGAGGAGCTTGGTTTCGGTGCTGATTTGCGTGATTATGGCATCGGTGCACAAATGTTAACCGATCTTGGCATCAGCAAGCTGCGTTTGATGACCAATAACCCCAAAAAGATTATCGGTCTTGAAGGTTATGGTATCGAAATCAGTGAACGGGTCTCGATTGAGACCGTCGCTCAAGATGCCAATCTGAAATATCTGAAGACCAAGCGTGAAAAGCTTGGTCATATGCTTGATCTTTGATTCTTACTTTCCTGCCGAAAGGAGAGGTCTCTTATGCCGAATGTAATTGAAGGAAACCTGGACGCCAGTGGTTTTAAATTTGCGCTGGTTGTCAGTCGTTTTAATAGTTTTATCTGTGACCGTTTGCTTGAGGGGGCACTCGATACCCTTAAGCGCCATGGAGCCGAAGACACAGCTCTGACTCTGGTTAAGGTCCCTGGAGCTTTCGAAATTCCATTGGTTGCCAAGAAATTGGCGGCTACCGGTAACTATGATGCCTTGATCTGTCTGGGTGCGGTTATCCGAGGTGGAACGCCTCATTTTGAATATGTCAGCTCAGAGGTCACCAAGGGGGTTGCCAGCGTTTCACTCGATACGGGTGTGCCGATCTCTTTTGGGGTCTTGACGACCGACAGCGTGGAACAAGCAATTGAGCGGGCAGGGACCAAGGCTGGCAACAAGGGCTGCGAGGCTGCCATGAGCGCGCTTGAGATGGTCAACCTTTTTAAGGCACTATAAGCGAAGAAAATGCAGATTCAACATCGTAGACTCGGGCGCGAATGCGCTCTCAAGATTCTTTTTGCCCTGCGGCATGACACCAACATCGGTCAGAATGAACTTCTTGACTGCTTCTGGAAAAACTTTCGTTTTGCTGACGATGCCCTGGGTGAACCCCTCGACAGCCTTGATAAGCCGATTTCCGAATCGGCCAAGCGCTTCACCGAACTGCTGGTAAACGGGATTATCGAGTATCGACCTGTCATTGATCAGCGGATCAGCAGCGCGGCCAAGAACTGGTCGCTCGAAAGGATGACCGCGGTCGATCTGTCGATCCTGCGTATCGCCTGCTTTGAGCTCTGCTATCAACCCGATATCCCGGCGCGAGTGACGATGAATGAGGCGATCGAAATTGCCAAACGTTACGGCACCAAGGAATCCCCCTCCTTCGTCAATGGGCTGCTCGACAAGATCGCAAAGATAGTCGATAAACAAGATAGTTGACCCCAATACTTAAAAGAGAATGAATCCAGGATTAATCACCATGCAGAAAACTCAGTTAAATGTAGGTCTTCTCGGTTTCGGTACCATTGGGACCGGGGTCGTGAAGGTTTTTCAGAAAAATGCGGACCTGATCCGTCAGCGCACCGGTGTTGAAATTCATTTGGCCCGGATTGCTGATCTCGATATCACCACCGATCGCGGTGTGACATTACCAGAGGGTGTCCTGACGACTGATGCCGACGCAGTCATTACGGATCCGAATATCGATATTGTTGTCGAGCTCATTGGGGGTTACAAGCCCGCCCTGCAGTTCATTCTGAAGGCAATTGAAAACGGCAAGCATATCGTGACCGCAAATAAGGCATTGATGGCGGTGCATGGTCAGGAGATCATTGAGGCGGCGAGTCGTGCCAAAGTGGACGTCATGTTTGACGCTGCTGTTGGAGGTGGCATTCCGGTGATCTCTGCGATCAAGGAAAACCTCTGCGCAAATCGTTTTTCGACTGTGCTCGGTATTCTGAACGGAACCTGTAATTTCATCTTGACCAAGATGACCAATGAAGGAAGCGATTTCGCTCAGGCCTTGGCCGAGGCTCAGCAGCTCGGTTATGCTGAAGCTGACCCGACCTTTGATATTGAAGGAGTCGATACCGCTCACAAAATTGCTCTGCTGTCAGCACTCTGTTTCGGAACGCGGATCGATTTTGATCAGGTCTACACCGAAGGTATAACCGGGATTACTGCCGTCGACATCGATTTTGCCACACAGATGGGCTACAAGATAAAGCTGTTGGCTATCGGCAAGCAAGGCAATGGGGCTGTTGAGGTTCGGGTTCATCCGACCATGATCCCCAAGAGCTATCAACTCGCAGAGGTTGATGGCGTATTCAACGCGGTTCGCCTGTCTGGCGACTTCCTCGGCCCTGTATTGCTTTATGGGAGTGGCGCAGGGATGGCTGCGACAGCCAGTGCGGTCATGGGTGATGTCATGGCTATTGGGCGCAGTATCAGTTCTGGGGCTGTTGGGCGGACTCCGATCATGGGTTATTGCCAGGATCAGGTTGTTGATCTGCCATTACGTCCGATGAGTGAAATTACCAGTCATTACTATCTGCGTTTTACAACTCTGGATACCACTGGGGTTCTCGCCCAGATATCAACAATTCTTGGTCAGCATGATATCAGTATTCAGTCGATGATACAGCCTGAGAGCCATGCAGCAGATTCAGTGCCTATTGTATTGATGACTCATGAGGCGAAAGAAGCCGACATTACAGAGGCTTTGCATGAGATCGATCAGTTGAATATCATTCAACAGCCAACCTGTCTCATTCGGGTTGAGCACGATCTCGACTGATTTTACTACCCTGACAATCTAAGGTAAAAGGGGAATCTCTGACCATGAGGAGATTCCCCTTTCTTTTTCAGGGGTGTCAGTCTTCTGCTGAGATTGATGGTTCCAACACGTAGCGTTTTATTTTACGCGTTGTCGTTTTCGGGAATTCATCCTCTCGCAGGCTAAATTTTTTCACGCGTTTATAGTCAGCGAGATCTTTGCCATACTTCATAACTTCCTGACGAATCAGTAGCTCGACCTCTGTTGGCGATAGCGGGCCTTTATTTTGTTGCTGCTGGAAGTCAAAGAGCGCTTCTTCGCACGGGAAGATACTCGCATAGACCTCTTCTGTCGATTCGTTAACTTTACGCCCAAAAACGATAATTTCGGCAATGAAGGGACTGTTTAGTAGCTGGTTCTCTACCTCTTCCGGATAGACATTCTTGCCGTTCGGGGTAACTATCAGGTTCTTGACCCGTCCACAGATCGATAGTATCCCCTGTGCATCGATTGTCCCAAGGTCGCCAGTACTGTACCACCCCTCTTGGAGAACCTCCCGAGTCGCTTGCTCGTTTTTATAATATCCAAGCATCACATTCGGTCCGCGGACCTGAATCTCTCCAGCACCTTCAGCGTTTGGATTATCAATCCGAATATCGACTTTCTCCATTGGCAGGCCAACGGTTCCACCCTTGCGGCACTCAGGTGTCTCGGCGGCGATGACGGGCGAAGTTTCAGTAATACCGTAACCCTGGAGCAAGGTTAGTCCCAGGTCATTGAACCCTGCCGCAACACTGGGGTCAAGAGCCGCTCCGCCACTGACAAAGATGGTCTCTTTGCCAAAGACTTTTTGGATTTTCTGTGTAACAATTTTTCGCCCGATTGGTAGCTTGAAGAGGATGCGTGATACTGTTTTGCTGTTGATATTCTTCATTACTCGATCATAAAGCAGTCGGTAGACTGCTGGAACACCGAGCAGGAAGCTTGGTTTTATCTCATGCAGGTTGTCGCCCAATTTTTTAATTGATTCGGCAAAAGTGACTTTACCACCGAGTGATAGGGGTAACAGGACACCGCAAACTTGTTCGAAAACGTGATTGATAGGCAGAAATGAGAGAGTGTGGATTCTGTTGTCCAGTTTGAATTGTTTGCTCGCTGCCAGGATGTTGCTGACAATGTTGCCATGGCTGAGCATCGCTCCTTTAGAGCGACCAGTTGTCCCTGATGTGTAGAGAATAATTGCACAGTCTCTTGCGCTATGCGTTGCGGGAGACGGTGGTGAGCTGCTGTTCAATTCATCGAGGTAGAGCAGACGTTTTCCCTCACGAAGACGAAGATAGAGATCCTCCTCGAGCCCGAGCTTGTTGGCTTTCTGCTTCAGCTTGTCTTCATCGGGCCGAAGTTCCTGCTCAATTTTATGGCAAAGGTCTTCCACTTGAACGCGTTTACCTTTGGCGAGGGAATCATCCAAAGTTAGTGATTTTAAGGTCTGTGATATTTCAATAAGCAGGCTGTTATCACGACCTTCCTCGCCTTTTTGCAGGGGGTCGGTATCGAGCAGTACGATCTGTTTGAGTAGCGGCAGATCGTCGAGAATTTTGATCAGGATTTCAAGCTCTGGTTGTCCGACAAAAATCAACTTCGCCTCTGAGTCCGCCAGAATGTGTCGTAGTTCAGCAGCTTTCAGGTCTTTGTCGACCGGGATAATAATACCGCTGTTGCGCAGGACCCCCAGGTAACAAGTCACCCAGTCAGGAGATGATTGCGCGAGAATAGCGACATGATCCCTTTCAGTGATGCCGAATCCACGTAGGCTCGTTGCCAGCATTTCTACTTTTTCCCAGAGGGATTGATAGTTGGTGTCGATCCACTCCTTGCCCTTTTTTTGTTGAAGGGCAAAACTTTGAGCATGTTCGTGGCAACTGTTAGCGATCAACTGATCAATTGTTTGCACTAAATCATCTCCATTGTGTTGAATGCTTGATAGCTCTACCTTTTTCTGGAACAGAATTTTAAATTTAACTTTTCAATGACTCTAGAGCAAGCAGATACTCTAATAGGGATTCAGCACTGCTTTGATGGCAGATGTGAGTGCGTATAGGAAATTATGATAAAAATAGCGTGTCGCAAGGAAATACCTTGACAGTTCTAGCCTCAGTTTGGTACAAAACGCCCGTTGATTGCAGGCGCGTAGCTCAGTGGGAGAGCACTACACTGACACTGTAGGGGTCGACAGTTCAATCCTGTCCGCGCCTACCAAT
>JAJRQB010000159.1 GCA_024280485.1 Deltaproteobacteria bacterium | reverse complement strand
TTTCATTGACACTTTGTCAGGCGGTTTGCTATACATATCCCCGCTCGCCACGGCGGGCCAATATGAGCGGGAATAACTCAGTGGTAGAGTGCAACCTTGCCAAGGTTGACGTCGCGAGTTCGAATCTCGTTTCCCGCTCCATAAAATTAACGGTCGTTCCTGCAAAGGGGCGACCGTTTTTCGTTTTTGCAAAGACTCTACCCTTCGATAATCATCGATTGTGATATCCTTTAGTCCATACCAGTTAAATTACTCATGGAGATGTTTTGAAGAAATCGGTCTCTCTGCTTGGTGCTTTTTTTCTTATGTCTTCTGGTTGGGCAGGGGCATTCCTTCTGGCACACAACCCTTCTGTCAGCCAGAGCTATTGGCTGATCCCTGCATTGACTATCGGCATGTCGATAGGTCTTTGCCTCCGCTTTGTCGATGGGAAAAAAACAGCACTGACACTTGCCCTGACCGCGGCAATTGGGATGGTAATCGTCAACCACTTCTTTCCTGACAGTCGTGTCTCGGTCGAATCTGTTCGCAACCTTTTTACGGGTGTGAATACTCAAGTAAGCCTTCTTCAGGTCAAGGTTGACAGCCGCTATCAAACCGCCCCCTTCGACAAACCTCTGATTTTGAAGTCTCCGGTTTCTCTCGATCTATCGCTCTTTACCCGGTTCCCGGCAGGAGTTGATGATTTCTGTTTTTCTGATGATGAAACCCTCTACGCTAGCTTGTCCGGTCTCGGCGCTGTTTATCGATATAAGCAATCTGCGCGTGATGTTACTGGAGAATCTGAACTCTTTCTGCATAGCCTTGACAACCCGACAGGCCTTGCCTGCGGATCAGATCAACTGCTGGTTTCTGAAACGGCACAGATCAAGGCCTATCCTTATGTGGGCGGAGCCGGAGATCTCCTGATTGGACAGTTGCCCGATGATGGTGGGGAGCGCGGTCACCGCTTACAACAGATGGCTGATGGATTACTGTTCTCGATCGGATCTCGTTGCGATGCTTGTACTGAAGAAGATCCTTTACGCGCAACTCTACAATTGTTGAATTCGAACGGACAGCTGCAGGTTTATAGTAGAGGGCTGCGTAGTGTTGGTGGTTTAGCTTACAATGAAGCTGATGACAGCTTTTGGGCTAGCGAACGAAGCCGCATTTACCCTGAACCTGGAACTGCCGACGAGCTGAATCGTCTGCAGCGTGAAGGAGACTATGGTTGGCCGCTTTGTGATGGTAGTGGAACGACTGATGCACCGGATAGCCCCTGTAATGATGCCTCTGCTGCAGAGATGCTGCTGCAGAGCAGGGCGAATCCTGCTGGCTTGATGGTAACGTCACGGCTGGATTACCCCTTGGTCTACAGAAATAGTCTGCTGATGGTTCTTCAAGGAGATAGCAAGTACAGCATTGTTCCCGCGGTTGTGCGTATTCAACTCTCAGCAGGAGAAGTCGGAGAGCCAGTGGCCTTTCTTGGTGGCTGGGATGGTAAAACCGCGCGGCCATCAGCCATTCATTCCGGCCCTGATGGTGCGGTTTATCTTTCAGATGAAATCAATGGCGCAATTTATCGAGCAGCATGGCGGCGACCTGACTAGGCTCTCTGATTCCTTTGACTCTGGTATTGGCTAGATTGTCCGGGAATCAGAATTTTGAGCTTGACACTCGACAACCGATTTGGTACTTCAATGCGCAGTCAAACAGCGACATATCGGCCTCGTCGCCAAGTGGTAAGGCAGAGCTCTGCAAAAGCTCCATCACCAGTTCGAATCTGGTCGAGGCCTCCATTATAAAAAAGCCAGCCTTCATCGGCTGGCTTTTTTTATGGGTATTCGATGCAGGTCTATTTGCCTGAACTGTTCCGCTGCTTTATGATGCGTATACTTTTGCAGGAACTTCCCATGGATATATTTACCCCGACAATTCTACTTTTAACCGTAAGTTTCTCTGCCTTGGCTGGATTACTGGCCGGATTGCTGGGAATTGGCGGCGGGGTGATTTTGGTGCCACTTTTTCTTTGGCTTTTCAACCTCGCCGGATTTCCGCCCGAAGTCATTGTTCATACGGCTTTTGGAACGAGCCTCTGCATTATTGTTCCAACGGCGATCAGTAGTACTTTTGGTCATAGGAAAAGAGGCAATGTCGCCTGGCACCAGGTTTTTTACCTGGCGGCTGGTGGCGCCATTGGTGCTGTACTCGGCTCGAGTATGGCGGCGTTTCTACCTGGAAAAATCCTGCATGCCGCTTTTGGAGGTATGCAAATTTTAGTGGGCTTGAAACTGTTGTTTTTCCACTATCGGCTTGCGCCAGAAGAGATGCATCCTCAAAAAGCTTCATTGTTGCTCGTTGGCTTTGCTGGTGGTGCTTTTTCAGCCTTTTTTGGTGTTGGTGGTGGCGTGATTGCGGTCCCCTTAATGCTTATTGTGTTACGGCTTCCAATTCATCTAGCAGTTGGTAATTCGAGCGCACTGATCGTTGTTTCGGCTCTGTTCGGGACCATCAGCTATGTTTTCTATGGATTAAATAAAGTCGCTTCGGTGCCGTTTTCTCTTGGTTACGTCAATCTACTGGTTGCAGTTGTTGTTGCACCCTTGACCATTCTCTGTGCCCGCCTCGGGGTGCGGCTTGCGTCTAGCATCAGTCAGGATAAAATGATTAATGTATTCGCAGTTGTTTTGATTCTTATTGGATTGAAATTGATGGTCTGACTCTGAATAACGGAGCACCGATGATACGCAAACCTGCTGTTGCTGGACAGTTCTACCCGGCCAACCCTGAGATTTTAAAGAATGAGCTTCGTCAATATCTTGAAGGCGGTGACCATGGTCGGAGCGCAGTCGGGATTCTGGTTCCGCATGCGGGCTATGTGTTCTCAGGGAGCATTGCCGCAGAAGCTTATAAGACTGTTGAGATTCCGCAGACTGTTGTGCTTTTAGGGCCAAATCATCATGGTTTAGGTGGTCAGGCGACAGTATATGCTTCGGGTTCCTGGCGGACTCCGCTTGGGGATGTGTCCATCGCTGAGGATCTGGCCTCGAGCTTAATTCGTGATTGCGACATGCTTGAATCGGATGAAATGGCCCAGCGTTTTGAACATTCGATTGAGGTCCAGATTCC
The DNA here is from genome assembly GCA_024280485.1 of Deltaproteobacteria bacterium. Classification (GTDB taxonomy): domain Bacteria; phylum Desulfobacterota; class Desulfuromonadia; order Desulfuromonadales; family Geopsychrobacteraceae; genus Geopsychrobacter. The sequence continues at coordinate 2,108 of JAJRQB010000159.1, read as the reverse complement.
ATTTCTGCAAATGTTGCAAGATGATTTGCAGATTTTACCGATTGCACTGGGACACGGAGATCTCGAAACCTGGTTAACGCTCGGTCGTCAGTTGGGCCAATCCCTTCATCACCGCAATGAACGGGTACTTTTGATTGCGAGTAGCGATATGAATCACTTTGAGCCTGCTGCGCACACCGAGATTGTAGACAGACTGGCCATTGATCGGATGGAAGATTACGACGTGACAGGTCTTTATAATCTCGTCCGCGAAAAGAACATCAGTATGTGTGGTGTGATTCCGGCCATTGTTATGCTTGAGGCTGCTGCTGTTTTGGGGGCAACAACTTGTAGCCTGCTTCGTTACGACCACTCTGGCAGGGTCAACGGAGATATGAACTCAGTTGTGGGTTACGCAGCGATGATTGTTGAATAAATAGTAAACTGCTTGATACGTTATAAATTTATACAGAATAAATAACCCAATATTGACTGAACGGGGAGTGTCCCCATCGATTTTATGAACCAAGGAGTTTTCATTCATGTCTGACCTGCGAGTTCGCTTTGCCCCCAGTCCAACCGGTTACCTGCATATTGGTGGTGCCCGTACTGCACTCTTTAATTACCTGCTCGCAAAAAAAGAGCAGGGAACCTATGTGCTGCGTATCGAAGATACCGATGTTGAGCGTTCTACGCAGGAATCAGTAGATGCCATTCTGGACGCTATGAACTGGCTTGGGCTCAGTTGTGATGAAGGTCCATTTTATCAAACCGAACGTTTCGATCTGTATCGGCTGAAAGTGCAGCAACTTCTGGATGAAGGTAAGGCTTACCGTTGCTATTGTCTGCCTGAGGATCTTGACGCCAAGCGCGAAGAGGCAATGAAGCAAGGTCGCAAGCCGAAGTATGATGGGACTTGCCGCAACCGCCAGGACCAACCTGATGCACCTTTTGTTGTCCGTTTTGCCTTGCCGGATCCAAACGGTGAGGTCTGTTTTGTTGATAGGATCAAGGGCCCCATAACTGTTCGGAATGAAGAACTTGATGATCTGATTATTCAGCGCACCGATGGTACGCCGACCTATAATTTTGTTGTCGTTATCGATGACGCCGAGATGGGGATGACTCTGGTGATACGCGGAGACGATCACATCAATAATACCCCGCGCCAGATACATCTATATCGCGCACTTGGATATGAAGTCCCGCAATTCGCTCACGTACCGATGATCCTGGGTGCCGACAAGAAACGCCTTTCCAAACGTCACGGGGCAACCTCAGTCATGGACTATAAGGAACAGGGGTTTTTGCCTGAAGCGATGATCAACTATCTGGTGCGTCTCGGCTGGTCACATGGTGATGAAGAGATCTTTTCCATGGACGAACTGATAGAAAAATTCACGATCGATGCGGTAGGGCGTTCAGCCGGAGTTTTTAACCCTGAGAAATTACTCTGGCTGAATAGTCATTATATTAAAGCCTCGGATCCAGCTACCCTGGCAAAACTTCTCTTGCCATTTCTGGCCAAGCAGGGGATTGATACCACCGGTGGCCCCGACGTGCTTGCTGTTATCAAAGGTCTACAGGAACGTTCATCGACTTTGGTACAAATGGCTGAAGGTGCTGCTTTTTACTATGCGGAGCAGCCTGAATTTGACGTTAAGGCAGCAGCCAAATTCCTGATTGAAGAGAATCGCAACCTGTTTAACGAATTGAAAACCGCATTGGAAGCCTGTAGCAGATACGATGAAACGAACCTTGAGCCTGCATTGAATTCCGTTATCCAGAAACTGGGCCTCAAGTTCGGTAAGGTGGCTCAACCACTACGAGCCGCACTGACCGGAGGTGCGCCAAGCCCGGGAATCTACGAACTTCTGGAAGTTCTTGGGAAAGAACGTGTTATCAAGCGCATTGATAATGCCTTGAATAGACTGAAGTAATAATCCCATAAAAAAGCCCTTTTGCTCTAGCAGAAGGGCTTTTTTTTATGGTTTGCCCAGCGGAGCTGGCAAACCCGGCCTGTTGCAAGATACAGGCGTCACCCTGATCAGGGGGAAGACAATCCGAATCGCAAGGGCGTTGCTGGCAACGGCAGGGTCTGAAGGAAGCGATAGGAAGTGAACTGCACA
>JAJRQB010000158.1 GCA_024280485.1 Deltaproteobacteria bacterium | reverse complement strand
TATCGTCCAATCAATGAAAGGTGATTTCGACGGCCTGTTCGGCATCGAAAAGGATCAGGGTTTTAAAAGCGCCCTCGGCACCATATACCAGACCTTTGACGGAAAAGAACTCTACCCAAGTGCCGAAGAAAAAGCCGCCAATCTGCTCTACTTCATCGTCAAGAACCACGCCTTCAGCGACGGCAATAAACGGATCGCCGCCGCTATCTTCATCTACTTCTTGAACGTCAACCGCATTCTCTACCGCGAAGACGGCAGTAAGCGCCTGGCCGACAACGCCCTGGTTGCCCTGACCCTGCTGATCGCCGAGAGCAAGCCGGAAGAGAAAGAGACGATTGTGAAGGTGATTGTGAATTTGATTAATCGGTGTAATTGACACTCCATTTTAAGGAGGGACCTGATGGCCATTACCGCCATTACTATCGAAAATTTCAAAGGGATCAAAGATCCGGTTCGGGTCGAACTCAAACCGATCACGCTGCTTTTTGGACCGAACTCGGCGGGGAAGTCGACCGTTGTGCAGGCACTGCATTATGCGCGTGAGATTTTAGCGAATGGAAATGTTGATGCTGATCTCGTCGCTGGTGCCGATGAGTCAATGAATCTTGGTGGGTTTCGGAATCTGGTTCATGGGCATCAAGTTTCTCGTTCCATCAGACTGACTTTTGATCTCCAGGTTTCAGATGACCTGCTTGAGCCTTTCCCTGTGCTGGAAACAGCCGATGATTTTCATGATTGGTTCTACAAATCGAATGAAATTATGGAGCCTCACGACACCCACTACGATATCCGAAAAAAATTCAATATTGAGACAGCAACTCTCTCTCTCGAAGTTGCTTGGAGCAATTTTTTCGAGAAACCCTACCTGAAGAAATATGAAATTGGTTTTGACGGATATCCTTTTGCGTGCATCGAAGCCAAACCGGATAGTAAAGAGATTTCCATCACTAACCTAAACTACTTCCATCCCGCGTTCGTTATCCACAGCGAAGAAGATCCTGAACCGAAATCAATCCCATATTTTGCTGTGATTCTGATCCAATCAATTAAAGAGCCATATTTTCAGTTTCCAAAAGGAACCTATCTGCTTCTTGAAGACCAATCAACCGCTCTGCCAAGCTGGAATAAAAAGCTTAAAGTTGCGGAAACCTGCTTCATTGAGCCAGAGGATAGAAATGAAGATTTATTCGCGGATGATTTTGAGCTCGAGCTCAACGGGCTGCTAAGTCAGTTGTTTGTCCGGCCGGGTGAAGCCCTGCTGAAAGAACTGGATAAGGTCAAATATATTGGCCCGATCAGAAAAACACCTCCACGGAACTACAACCCGGTCCGCTCTGATGATGCTTCACGTTGGACGAATGGGCTCGCGGCCTGGGATCGTTTACATCTCGGCACAGATGATTTCATAAGCGAGGTGGGTGGTTGGATGGGGAGTCCGGAGTCTCTGGACTCGGGCTTTTCATTGACATATCGAAAAACCAAGAAGATTGACGTTGACAGCCCGCTCTACGCCTCTCTTGTCCGTGCATCATCTTTGGATGAGGAAGAAGACCTTGGCGCACAATTAGAGAATTTACCTGAGACGAGAGAGATCGTTCTTGTCGATGAAAGTCGAAATGTCCAGGTGTATCCCCAGGATATCGGTATCGGTATTTCACAGCTTCTGCCTGTTGCCGTCGGTGCCCTGGATACAGAGATTAAAACTTTGGTTATTGAGCAACCGGAACTTCATTTACATCCTGGTCTGCAATGCCGACTCGGGGATCTTTTTATCCATCAGATCCATGAACAACCGGGCAAGTTGTTCATTCTTGAGACGCATAGTGAGCACCTGCTCTTAAGGTTGATGCGACGAGTAAGAGAAACTTCAGAGGAGGATTTGCCTGTAGGACATCCAGGTCTGAGCCCTGAGGCACTGAGTGTTAACTTTCTCGATTGGAACCAGGCCGAGGGCACTCAGGTCCGCAACCTTCAGATTGGTGAAGATGGTGATTCTCTTGGTGAATGGCCTGAAGGTTTTTTTGAAGAGCGTGCGGGGGAATTGTTCTGATGTTGAAAGAATATGCTCTCGATCCAGCTTGCCTTGGCGAATGGCCAGCTTTTCGCTACCTCATCGAAAACTTCGGTGTGCCGCAGGGCCGTTTGATAGCCAAGTTTCCAAGCAAGTGGTTGAAGATGGTTTATGACTCGTGCGGTTCATTCTCTTTTCAGCAGAAGCAAAAACTGCAGCATGAATTGAACCGAATAAAAAAGCATGGTTTATGTAGAACCTCTCGCCCATACGACGGAAATATGGACTGGCTGGAAAATGCCCTGACACAACACAATAACCACCCCTTCCATGCAATCATCTCTGCAGAAAATGATGCTGATAATCAGGTCTTGGCTGCTGCAGAAATAACGGAAGCCGATCCGCTCTGGGGTGTTCAGAGGACGAAGGTTGTGTCGCGACAAGCTGAGGATATGGCCGCTGCAGTGAGTACGCTTTTGGCCGCGGCAAAACATATTCTTCTGATTGACCCGCACTTCGGCCCGGAAAATGCTCGACACCGACGTCCTCTACAGGCATTTTTGAGGGCAGCGGTGCAAAACCGACCCAACGGTATGCCTACGGTAGAAGTTCATACTCAGGTTAAGTCTACGGAAAAGTTCTTTCGTGACGAATGTCGTAAGGAACTGACCAACCTAATCCCCGTCAGCCTGACGATTCGTTTTGTAAGGTGGACCGCGAGAGAAGGAGGCCAGCCACTTCATAACCGTTACATTTTGACCGACTTGGGAGGGGTGTCTTTTCAGCATGGGTTGGACGATGGTCGGGCAGGTGAGACCGATGATATTGCACTTCTCGACCGAGAGAGTTACGAGCAGAGGTGGAATGAATATGCCGGTGGAAATCCTGCATTTGATGTGCTGGAAGAGCCTTTTGAACTTGTTGGACAATAAATGTCTTCTGTGTAGAGCAGATATATCGAAACGTATTTCAGAAAAATCATTCTATGAATTGGTAGTGTGCCTTTTTCTGTCACTGTGGTTTTGTAGTCTTTATGACGAACTCATCTGACAGTTTTTTTGAAATGGGTAAAGTATTGGCAATCGTCTCTATCAGGATCTTGCGAGACTTGAACGCGTAATAGCGAAAGACAAAAACTGGAAAATTACACGCCCGGAGGGGGCAGCATGCTTTCAGAAATATACCTCAATCGAATACAGGAGCTTCTAGAGGAGGGTCGAGCTGGAGAGGCGTCAGACCTCTTGTCAGAGCTTCTTCTTAACGTATTCAATAAACCAACCACCATAAAACTGCCTTCAAACATCAGCCAAATGTCGCCTGATGAGGCATTTAGGGCCGTATCCGCAGCCTTTCAAAAACTCAAGTCGTCTCTTCGGCCCAGCTCTTCAATCCATGAGTACGAAGATGATATGGGTAAAGACGACTATCGTTTAATCGAAGAGACCAGTTTGACGATCGATACTCGTCAACAGGTCTACACTCCGGATGAGGAGTTGATGACACTGTCCGACTCCTCCCCTACCTTAAAATTTCATCCAACAATTGAAGGATTTGAAACCCGTCCCCATGAGAGGCCATCACCAGATACTGTGCGGAGTTATGGGGAACCATCCGCAGTTGATGTGCCGGATGTTGATTCTGAATCTGAAGGACAAACCCTCTCGGAACAGGATGAGGAGGAATGGGATGATTTTCCCATGGCGAAATCCAATCCTGATGACTTTCTGATCGATAACGACGATTTTGTTTTGGTGTCTGACCTTGATGACAAAGCCAGTGAACAAGTAAGCACGATTGTTGAAAATAAGATGTCCACTGACGAAGACTGGTTACTGGACGAGACTTTCTTTGAGGATGAGGATGATGGTGGTCTTCTCGAGGAAGTAGAAATTGATGCTCCGGTCGAACGGAGCAGCCGAGCGTGGCAGGTGGCCTACGATCTAGGTTCACGGTTCGGATGGGATGACAACGAAATCAGCCTTCTGCAGGAGGTTTTTGTCGAAAGGGGATGGCAGCAGGCAAAAGTTGCAATGGAATATCTGCTTCAAAAAGGGATGACCTCGGAACAGCTCTTTTTCGCAAAGCAATTAAAGGCACTATGGATTGAGCGTACAGATTTGATGATCGCATTTTACCGTTATTCAAAAGATGCCTCAAATTACTGCTATCTTGGCGAGCAGATTCTTTCCTGGAGAACTGCAATCGATATCATCAAAAAATTTGATGGATGTTGCGGCTTTGAGGAAATTGAGCTTTTTGTTGAGGAAGCTCTGGATGCCTGGTACGGCAACCGGCATCTGCGTAAAAGCTATAGAACCTTTTTGCAGTATTTAAGGAGTGTTTCGGAACGGGAAGGGCACCTATCTGCCAACTTGTTCGATTTTGACTCTGGTGAAGACCTATACGGTGCATTTAGAGATACTTCGTTACATGATTTAAGGTGCGAGTATCCGGATATTTATTATCTGAACAGTTGGCAGCCTGAACTCTGGCGTAAAACTTTTGAATAATGGAGAAATATTGTGCATAAGGAACTGATTCCGGTCAAAGGAGCCTGGGTATTAGACTCAAGGTCTGGATATTCAGGAACGGTGCGGGATCATAACCTGGGTTCGGAAGAGACGAAGATCTTTGTGCATTGGCATCATTCGGGAGAAAGTTCCTGGGTGTCTTTGGGGAAATTGTCCTCCGGATTTAAAAAGGGAATGGATGTTAAAGATATTCCTTATTCGAGGGTAAGAAAATCCTTGGGTGAAGGTGTAACTGTTGACCTCAGAAATCTTGGACAGCGTGATCAGGTTCTTGTCAACTTCCCCGAGACCGGAGAAAAAAAGTGGCTTCCCTATGAAAATTTGCGTCAGATTCGCGGTGTTCGACACAGATTTCTGACTTGCGATACAGGAAAAACAATCGATGTCGAACGGTTCAGACTTCGTAACCTTGCATATGCACTTGAGCTCTGGAACGAAAACACAGGTTCTCTGTCGCATTTGGATATTGACCCCCTTCCGCACCAGATCCACCTGGTCCATCATATCCTTGCATCTGGCAACCTGAACTGGTTGATCGCTGACGATGTCGGTCTTGGAAAGACAATAGAAGTCGGAATGCTTTTCTCAGCACTAAAACAGAGAAAAAAGCTTCGCAGAATCTTGCTCGTGACCCCGGCGGGTCTTACAAAGCAGTGGCAAGATGAACTTCACCATAAATTTGGCATGAGTGATTTTCTCATCTACGGTGAAGACTTTAAAATCAATGAGTCACACCAGTGGAAACTTTACGATTTTGTTATCGGATCAATTGACCGTCTAAAAGATGAAAATCACCTTGAGCGGCTGCTTGAAGCAGAACCTTGGGATTTGATTGTTTTTGATGAAGCACACCGCCTGAGCCGTAGGCAGTACGGTATGAAGCTTGATGCCTCACAACGGTTCAGGTTGGCCGCAGAACTGCGAAAATGTACTGACAACATGTTGCTTCTCAGTGCAACACCACACCAAGGAATGACGGATAAATTTCAGGCGCTGTTGGAGCTTTTGCGGCCGGAGTGGAAAAAAGATATCCGACGCTTGGAGCACGATGCTGGTTTCCTCAAGCATATAGTGATTCGAAACAATAAATCCGAGGTTACAGATGCCGATGGAAACTTGATATTCCACGGCAAAATTACCAAGGCCGTAGGTGTTGATGTCGGACCGGAAGCGGAAGCGTTTGATAAGGCTTTACAGCAATATTTGAGACTCGGATACGCGGCTGGCGCCTCAAGAGGGTTAACGGGTCAGGCTATAGGTTTTGTCATGACAACCTATCGCAAGCTTGCCGCTTCGAGTGCAGCTGCAATTTTGACTTCTTTAGAGAGACGACTCCTGCGGCTTCAGGATGAACTTGACTCTGTGAACGGGTTTTCTGACGAAGGCAGTGCTGACGAATGGGATGAGCGTTTCGAAGGAGAGTCTGTTGAGCGTGCAGGTGTGTTTGACCCAGTTTTTTTTGAAGGTGAAATCTCTTTACTTGAAGACCTGATCATTAAGGCTGGCGCACTGGTTAGGGCAGACAAAAAGCTGAGCAGTTTTTTAGACGATATCATTCCGTCCATTCATGCTTCTAACCCAAGTGAGAAAGTCCTCATATTTTCCGAATATCGCAGCACGCAAGACCATATTGCAACGGCTCTGCGCGAAAAGTACGGGGAGGATAGCGTCGAGTTGATTAATGGTTCCATGACACATCAGGAGAGAAAATCGGCCATTGAACAGTTTGAGGATCGTGCTTTATTTCTCATCTCTACTGAAGCTGGCGGTGAGGGGATCAATCTGCAGAAGAAATGTCACGTGATGGTTAATTATGACCTACCCTGGAATCCCATGAGACTTGTGCAACGCATTGGTCGCTTGTACCGCTACGGACAGAAGGAAAAAGTTGTTGTCTTCAACTTACACGCGCCCAATACGCTCGATGAGGAGATCATGGGATTGATGTACCAGAGGATCTCTACTGTAGTTCAGGATATGGCCAATGTGACCGATGAGTTCAGGGCAGGCCTTGAAGAAGATATCATGGGCGAGATTGCTGAATTGATTGATGTTAAGGATATTCTGAACCAGGCCACTGAGCATGGCGTTGGACGCACCAAACAAAAAATTGATGAGGCCTTGGAAAATGCACGCGAAGCAGTAGAGAAACAGCGGGAGCTTTTTGAATTTGCCGCAACTTTTGATCCGAATGAAACAAAGAATGAGCTTGAGATTGGAGCTGAACACGTCGGTGCTTTCGTTAGAGGGATGTTCAGATCATTGAGAATTGAAATTATTTCTGAGACTCATCATGGAACCGTAATGCAAATTCGAATACCCGAGGAGCTTGTCGAAAATAACAAGAGCATCCGACAGAGAATGCACGTAACTTATGACCGGGTGATGGCGTCCTCTCGCACGAATCTCCATATGCTTGACTTGTCATCACCACTGATGTTGTTACTTGTTGCTAAGGCGAAGGAGCGCGAATATGGCGGGCTCACTGCAATGGCAACAGGTCTTGATGGCGAATCGCTGATAACTGGTGTTTTGAGATGGCAGGATGATCAGGGGAAACGCATACGGCAGGAATACACCGCTTTGCTTTGCAGGGATGGTCAGGTTGAGGTTAATCCCATTGAGTTTGGACAATGGCTAAAAAAACCTGCTGAGGCAATAACTGTTGCAGTTGATAACGGTTCCTCGAGGACAGCATATCAGTTATTTGAAGAAGCTTCTCATCAACGCTTGGCTGATGTTAGCAATAGAGATCTGCACCCGGAGAACAAGCAGTGGGTGTCTGCTTTGTGGGTGGGGTGATCTGGTTAGGAACCGTATTGATGGGACCTGTTTGGAAATCTGTACTTATCTAAGTTGATACATTCATACTACCCTGTTTACTTGTGCCTTGAGCTTATTCCTAACCGTATTGCCGAGTGCTTCCAGGGCGGAAGAAATTTCCTTTGCATAGGAGTACTGGTTATAAACCTGAGCAGTAATCCCTTGTGGGGCGTGATTCAGAATTTTCTGCACAATAAATGGATTGACCCCAGATTCCGCCAGGCGGGTGGCGCATGTTCTCCGCAGATCGTGAGGAGTCCAGGGAGTCAGGCCCAAATGGTTCGATCTGCGGATCCAGGATGAGAGGGAATAGACCGGAACTTGTGAACCATCGTAGCGGCTGACAATCATACCTTCACTCGGGTCGCCGATGATTTCTTTGACGAATTCTGAAAAATAAACTCTGTGAGGATTTTTGTTTTTTGTGGCGCTGCCCGGGATTTCAAGCCACCCATCCTCGTAATTCTCCCAGGTGAAATTGAGAACCTCTCCAGGTCTGCACCCCGTGAGCAATATCAATTTGAGCGCCTTAGCTCCTTCTGGGGGAATAATCTCGGGATCATAGGTTTCAGTCCAGAGTGAGCATATTTCGTCGAGGGACAGGGCCCGCTCTTTTGCCCTTTCATTGCTGGGTTTGGAAATGCCTGCAGCGGGATTGATTGGTACGATGCTGCGTTCGACAGCCCAGGCAAACATTTTGCGTATGGTTGCAAGGGTTCGATTGGCCTGAATGTGTGCTCCTCTGGCAAGGATTGAATCGATAATCTGGATGATATCTGGACGTTCTATGTCGCGGGCTTTTCGGTTCCCAATCTGCGGCCTGATATCTCGCGCTAAATTGTGTTCGTCCTCTTTGGCAGATCGCGGTCGTTTTTTGACGTAGGCATATTTTTCCAGGAACTGGTCGCACAGTTTGTCAACGGTCATGGCATCACGCCTGACCTGCTGCTTTGCCCGTTCCTCTTGCCCCGGGTCGAGGCCCTTCGCGAGGATGGATTTTTTTTGACGGAACTTTTCACGCGCATCAGCGACCCCTATAGAGGGGTAACTGCCGAGAGATAACCATTTTCTCTGGCCGTCGAAAGAATAGATCATCTGCCAAGACTTGCTCCCGGATGGCATGACGCGTAGCGCAAACCCGCCCTCGCCCCGAGGAGCATCTTCTCGCAGTACATATGGTTTCGGTTTTGGCTTCAGGCTGCGGATCATGATGTCAGTGAATTTTTTCATACGCGGGCCTCGTAATAAATCTGTTGTCCTTTCGTGCTACCCCTCGTGCTACCTTTACACTATGTGATGGAGTTGAACAGAAATCAACAGTAATTTACAAAAAATTCAATAAAATCAATCGGTTACTTTACCGTCGTGGACGGTTTTGGTCTTCTCTGGTCTGCTTTTGACAACAGAAATTCAGACTCGAAATCTGTTGTGGCGCAAGCCACCGGGAGTTCGAATCTCCCCCTCTCCGCCATAAAAAAACAGGGAGTTAGCTGTCAGATGGCTAGCTCCCTGTTTTTTATTATTCCATCAGGCTAGAAAAACTATGGACTTCAGTCCAAGACTTTCAGTCGCTACTCATTTTTGTCATTCCCGCGCAGGCGGGAATCCAGTGGGGTTATGAGACGTGGATCCCCGCATTCGCGAGGATGACGATCTTAGCCTTTGATTTTAAGGGACTTTCAGTCCCCTCCGAGCCTCTGCACTTTCAGTGCATAGTTTGTTTATTTTCACTTGCCGAAGGGTACAGATTGAACACGAAATGGTGATTAAATGCTCAGCCCGCCGCCGCAGACCAGGATCTGACCGCTGACGTAGTTCGATTCCGGGCAGCAGAACAGGTAAACGGCATCAGCGGCCTCGGCAGGACTCCCAGCGCGGCCTAAGGGGATCATTTTGGCAAAGCCGGCCTTGACCTTGGTGGGGATACCGACGGCGACCTCCTTGCCGTCGACCATGACGGTCTTCTTCTCATCGGTTGCTTCGGTCAGGCGGGTTTCGATAACACCGAAGCCGACGCAGTTGACGTTGACCTTGTAGCGCCCCCACTCCTTGGCCAGGGTCTTGGTCAGCCCGAGGATGCCGGCCTTCATCGAGGCGTAGTTGGCCTGGCCGATGTTGCCGCCGATGCCGGCGACCGAGGAGATATTGACCACCTTGCGGAACACCTCGCGCCCCTCTTCAGCTTCCTGTTTTGCCGCCGTCGCGATAAAGCCGGATGCCGCACGCAGGATCTGGAACGGCGCCTTCAGGTGAACTTCGTACATGGCATCGAACTGCTCGTCGGTCATTTTGTGGATCATCGCGTCCATGGTGTATCCGGCATTGTTGACGATGATGTCAACGCCGCCGCAATTTTCGAGAGCGGTCTGGATAAAGTTGCTCGCGAAACCTTCCGCAACGACACTGCCGACACAGGCTACCGCTTTACCTCCGGCGGCCTGGATTTCGCCAACCACTTCGGTGGCCGGTACTTCGTCCAGATCGTTGATGACAACGGCAGCACCTTCGGCTGCCAGCTTCACCGCAACTGCCCGGCCGATGCCCCGGCCGGAACCGGTCACCAGAGCCACTTTCCCTGCAAGTTTTCCCATAGTTCATTCTCCTTTTTCTAAGTTCCGTTACGGCAGCGCGATAACCGCTTGACCGGATAGTTTGATCTCGCCTTCCTGATTTGTTGCGGTTACTTCCAGGCGGACCAAGTGCTCGCCGTTCTGTTGATATTTTTCCACGATCTTGCCGTGGCAACTGATCCGGTCATGGACTGCGGTGATGGCGGCAAAACGAATGCCGTACTGACGGATAGCGGTTTGCGGCACCCAGCCGGTCAGTACCCGGCCGAGATAGGCCATATTGAGCATGCCCTGGGCAAAGACATCGGGCATACCGAATTTCTTGGCGAAATCGATGTCGATATGGATCGGGTTATGATCGCCGGAGGCCCCGGCGTACAAGGCCAGGGTGGTTCGGGAAATCGGTGCGGTGGTATAAGCGGGGATTTCATCGCCGACCTGAACCGACCGATAGGTTATTTGTGACATCTGGTCATTCCTTCCTTTTTTACTTGTTAGTCCTCACGGGTTCAGGTTTTATTCCGCACTACAATGACGCGACGCAGTTCAGCTACCAGCTCTCCGGTTTGATTTTTAACGCGCGAATCCTGAACAACAAATTCCAGGGCCCCGCCTTTTTTGTCATAGATGTCGGAAACCTGTTTTTCGAACGTCAGACAATCCCCGGCACAGATCGGTGCATGGTAACGGAAGCTCTGCTCGGCATGCAGCAGCTTGCCCAGATCGATCCCCATGGTTTCCAGGTCTTCAAACGGGTTCGGCTGCTCCATCTCCAGACAAAAAACAAAAGTCGGCGGTGCCGGTAAGGAAGCGTAACCGGCGGCTTTGGCCGCCTCTTCATCAGTATAAATCGGGTTCGTCTCGCCGATCGCCTTGGCGAAGAAGCGCAACCGCCCCTTTTCAACCTCGACCCGATGCGGGGCTGATTTCAGTCCGATATGCTTTTTGTCGATCACTTAGCTACCTCTTTTTCAGCAGAAATCAGGTTTTGCGGTACATGGTGACCACTGCGGCACCGCCCAGTCCCAGGTTGTGCTGCAGGGCGACCCTGGCACCTGCGACCTGACGTTTGCCCGCTTGGCCGCGCAGGTGCCAGACCAACTCGGTGCACTGAGCCAGTCCGGTGGCACCGATCGGGTGCCCCTTCGACATCAGACCGCCGGAAGGATTGATGACAAACTTGCCGCCATAGCTGTTGTCGCCCTCCTCGATGAACCTGGTCGCGCCCCCCTCAGGACACAAACCCAGTCCTTCGTAGGTGACTACCTCGTTCGGCGTGAAGCAGTCGTGCAGTTCGACCACGTCGACCTCCTGCGGCCCCATCCCCGCCTGCGCGTAAACCTGCTCGGCCGCGCGGCGGGTCATGTCGGCGCCGCTCAGATCGAGCGGGTTTTCCCAACTGCACGGAGTATCGGTTGCCATCGCCTGAGCGACGATCTCCACCGGCTCGCTGATCTGATTCTTTTTGGCAAAGGCTTCGCTGCAGAGGATCGCCGCAGCGGCTCCGCAGGTCGGCGGACAGCACATGGTTCGGGTCAGATACTCCGCGTAGACAACCTTGTCCCCCCGCACCTGCTCAAGGGTCAACGGCTTGTTAAGCAGGGAATAGGGATTATTGACCGCGTGACTGCGGGTCTTGACCGCAACCTTGGCGAAAATATCCGGCTTGGCGTCGTACTTTTCCAGGTAATAGAGACCGGCGGCACCAAAGATCCGCAAAGCTAGCGGGCCTGGGGGGTAGTTGCCGAACTTGTCGAGCGAGCTCAGGAACAGATCAAAGGGGCTTTCCCGGTCGTCCCAGTTGGAACCGAGGGCGCCAGGCTGCATCTCTTCAAAACCGAAGGCCAGGGCACAGTCGACCGCTCCCGAGGCAACCGCCTGGCGCGCCAGGAACAGCGCCGTCGACCCGGAGGAGCAGTTGTTGTTGACGTTGATCACCGGGATGCCGGTCATGCCGACATCGTAAAGGGCCCGCTGACCGCAGGTGCTGTCGCCATAGATATAAGACCCGTAGGCCTGCTGAACCTTGCCGACTTCGATCCCGGCATCCTTGAGGGCACCCTTGATCGCATTGGACGCCATCACCCGGTAGGGCTCATGGGTTCCCGGCTTGCTGAACTTGACCATATCGACACCGGTCACGTAGGCATTTTTACTCATTTTCAACTCCTTAGCTCAAGCGTTCGCTGATAAATTTGTAACGATTCAGCCGGATGGTCTCGGGGTGTCCACTTCAAGGGTGTCTGTTGCCTGGATGGCGACAGTCAAGCCCCAGGGATGGGTTTATGCGGCCCTTGGAGTGGGCAGCGCGAGGCCGTCCATCGCGCTGCTGAAGCATTACAAAAAAATTCGGTCGCCAACAGCCTGCTAGTACCTTGTAACGTCTATAATTTCGGATAAAGGCTCGTCAACTTGATTCTGGCGTCCGTCGTTGTGAACTGCCAATCAATTTTCCGAGTGCGGCTATTCCGGTGTTTCTCCCATACAGCGACTTCGGTTCGTATGGT